>JBKJON010000022.1:0-5961 GCA_046595715.1 Marmoricola sp. | reverse complement strand
CTCCACGAGATCTTCGAGGAGTCCCGACTTCTGGGAGAGCTCCTCGCCGGCGCTGCGACGCTCGACGACCTTCTTCTCCCACTTCTCGTTGCCGATCAGCCAGTCGAAGCTCTCCGTCTGGAGAGCGAGAAGCTGCGGAACCTCAAGGGGTTCGGCGATCTTGGCGAAGGAGATGCGGCGGGGACTGTTGATGGAGCTGTTCTTGCGGCGCGAGGCGGCCAAGAGTGGTCCTTCCGAGGCTCACATGTGTGGCGGCGCCGTCCCACCACAAACCAGGCCACCGGGCAGGCAGGAAGTATTTGAGGGAGGGCGCAAAGATTCAGATTACAACACACCCCACGCCAAGGACAACCCGGGGTCATAACTCTCGGGTCTCTGGGCGCCTCTGTCGCGACAGGCTACATCCTCAGTAGCTCTTCAGGTCGTCGATCAGCCAACGATTTTCCACCTTCTCCATGGTCATCGTCACCCGGTTCTGGAAGATCTGGGGGTCCTTGCCCGGCTTCTTCGACACCTGGTTGACGTAGACCAGCACCCGCACGACCCCGTCCTCGGCGTCCATCACCCCGGACCCGAGCACCGAGGCGGTCACCACCGTCTTGGTCTGGACGGCCGCGCCAGGGGTGCCGTCCTTCTGCTTCTCGAGCAGGGAGAAGTTCTTCAGGTACGTCGCGCGGAAGCTCGGCGTGAGGAAGGACGAGGCCCGCTTCCGGTCGGCGGGCAGGGTCCGGTAGTCGTAGGCGAGGACCGCCTTGGCGGCACGCTCGGCGGCAGCAGGTGCCTCGTCGCGCGCGTCGGCGACCCGGGCGTCGGTGCGCACCCGGAGCCCGAGGACCACGGCGAGCACCACGGCGGCCACGGTCAGCAGGGCGAGCAGTCCGGTCAGTGCCGCGGCCGTCCGGGAGGCAGGTCTGCGGGTGGTGCGGGTCAGACCGGACTTCTCGGCCACGCGTTCCGCCGACAGTGTCCGGCGCTCCTCCCGAGCGCGACGACGCTCCGCCTTCGGGTCGACATGGGTGGACGGCCCCTCCGCCGGCGGCGGGGCATGCTTGGCGAGGCTGACCGGAGGGCTCACAGCCGGCCGACCGGCCGCCAGCGTCTCGTCGTACGCCGCCCGGCTGGTCGGGTCGAGAAGAACGTCGGCGGCCTCGTTGAACATCCGGAACTGCCCGGAACCGGAGCCTGGCTCGAACTTGTCGGTGGCGTTTCGCCATGCGGCCTTGATCTGGTCGGGCGTGGAGTCCCGGGAGACGCCGAGGACGTCGTACCAGGTGGGGCTGGGGGCGGAGACCATGTCAGTTCACCGGGCTGAAGTCGTCGACGAGCCAGTTCCCGTCGACCTTCACCACGTTGACCGACCAGCGGTAGTGGTGGTCGATGTTGCCCTGGGTCGTGGTCACCGAGGCGTCGTGGACGACGAGGACGGTGGCGGAGTCGCCGTCGGAGTCGCCGACCGCGGTCAGCAGCACCTTGCCGGAGCCCTTCACCTTGGCGGTCTCATAGCTCTGCTTCATGGCGTCGAAGACCTCGGTGTTCTTGGTCCTCGCCCTGGTGGTCAACAGCTGGTTCACGCCCTTGATGTAGCCGTCGAACGCGGTCCCGTCGACCTTGTCCATGCGCAGGGCGAACTGCGAGGCGACGTTGGACGCGGCGGCTCTCTCTCTGCGGGCGTCGCTGTCACTGCCGGTCCTGGACGCGAACCACACGATGGCGGCCACGGCGAGGGCGAGCACCACGGCCAGGACGGCGCTCACGATCTGCAGCGTGCGCGCGCGCACGCGCAGAGCGGGGCGCTCCTGGGTGCCGGGATCTTCGATCTCGGGGCTGGTTTCCTCGGTCAAGAGCTACTCCTGCTCGTCTGCCAACGCCGGCTGGAGCAACATCCACTTCCAGGAGTCCTCGCCGAAGAGCTGGGCTGCGCCGCCGTCGTAGGCGATCTTGGCGCTGGTGTCCTGGTCGGCCCAGGTGGTGGTGCCGGTCCCGGCATCGTACGTCGCCACCGGTGAGCGGTAGGCGGTTCCCGTGCGTCCCGAGGGCGACTTCTCGGCCCCTCGTTGGTTCTTGCTGCCGTCCGCGCAACCGACGTCGGTCGGCATGGGACGTTCCGAGGTGTCCCCCGCGTCGCGCGCCGGGACATAGCCCTTCTTGCAGGTCGGTGAGTCCTGCTGGAGGACCAGGCCGAACTGCGCGTCGTACTTGCCGTCGGCGTTCTTCTTGGTCACGGTGAAGCCACTGGCCACGACGTAGGGGTAGATGACGAGCAGCTGCCGGATGCCCTTGAGGTGCTTGACCGTGACCTCGCCGGTGGTGACGAGGTTGTTGATCAGGCTCCCGAGGTTCACCCGGTTCTGCTCGAGGAACGTGCGGAGCTCGTTGGCCGTCGCGGAGCCGTTGTCGATCAGGGAGCGGAGGTACTTGTCGTTGTCCGCCACGGTGCCGCTGAACAGGGACAGGTCTCGGGCGAAGCTGCGGATGGCTGAGCCCTTGTCGACCTGGGTCTGGAGCACGACCCGTGAGTCACGGATCAGCGCCGTGGTGGTCTCGAAGTTGGCGTTGGCGGTGTCGATGAACGAGGTCGAGGTGTCGATGATCTGGCCGAGGCTCGGACCCGCGTCCTTGAACGCCGCCCCGGACTCCGCGACCACGGTGCGGAGGTCGGCCTGGGGCACCGACTCCACCAGGTTGCTCAGGTTGGTGAGGATCTCGGTCGTGGAGACCGGGACCTGGGTCTCGGGGGTCGCGATCTCCGACCCCTCCTTGAGGTAGGGCCCGTCGTCGGTCTTCGGCTGGAGCTCGACGTACTGCTCGCCGACGGCCGACTTGTTGCCGACCAGGGCGAGGGTGTCGGCCGGGATCTTCTCGCTGCTCTTCTCGATCGAGAGGATGACGTCGACGCCGTTGTCGGTCAGGCGCATGTCGGAGACCTGACCGATCTTCACGCCGCGGTAGGTGACCTCCGCTCCGGAGAAGATGCCACCGGACTGGTCGAAGTGCGCGGCCACGGAGTACGCCGAGTCGTAGAACAGCCGGTCGAGCCGGGCGTAGCGGGCTCCGACGAACGTGACACCGACGAGCGTCAGGATCACGAAGGCGATGAGCTGCTTCTTGGTCCGTGAGGTGATCATCCGATGGCCACCCCCTGGAAGAGCATCGTGCCGACGCCGGGGTCGAACCCCCGGGAGGCGAGGTTGAACGGGTCGAGCGGTTCGGGGACCCGGTAGGCCCGGCCGAGGTCGGAGCGCGGCAGACCGAGTCCGTTGCCGACGCCGCCGAGCACGCCGCCGCCCGTGTCCGGCTGGGCCCCCAGCGTCAGCGTGGGCAGAGCGAGCGGGTTGGCGATCGCGTTGCAGATCACCTTTCCTGCCCCAGGACAGACCAGCTCGACCACCGCGGCGCCCAGGGCATTGAGGGCCGAGGCGACGAGGAGCCGCACGTTGTCGGCAGTGATGGCGCAGTCGCCGTCCTCGATCTGAGCCAGGACCGTCTTCTCGACGGCGTTCTTCTGGGCCTTGCTCACCGGCAGGCCGGCGACGATCGACTTGGCCTGGGCGCGGGCGTCCTTGACCGCTTGGCAGATGACGGCCGGGAGCGTGATCGGCGGCAGCTCGGGCAGCTTCAGCGTGTTGAGGTCGATGTCGAGGTTGACCGAGAGGTTCGTGTAGTCACCCATGTGCAGGTTGCGGGCGACCTGCGGGTCACGGCCGACGGCCTCGTCCACGAACGGGTAGGTGAGGAACACCTGGAAGGACTTGGGGAAGTTCTCTCCTGCCTTGGCGAACCCGTCGAGCACCGGCGCCAGCGAGCGCAGGCTGTTGATCGTGGACTCCTTGGAGTCCTGGATCACCTGCACCCCGACGCCGCTGAGGCGGTTGAGCGCCTGGAGCAGCTTGACCAGGTCGTCCCGCTGGCGGTTCACCGAGGCCAGCGTGGCCGGCACCTTGTCCAGGGCGCTCCTGATCGTGCCGTCCTGCTTCTTCAGCTGCGCCGCCAGCCGGTTGGTGTTCTCGAGCGCGGTGACGATCGACGCCTTGTTCTGGTCGAGCTGCCCCATGAAGCTGCGGATCTGGTCGAGGACCGACCGGACCTCGGACTCGCGACCGTCGAGGGTGTTGCTCAGCTCCGAGACGATCGTCTTGAGCTGGCCGACACCGCCACCGTTCAGCAGCAGCGACAGGGCACCGAAGACCTCTTCGACCTCCGGGTTGCGACCGGTGCGGTCCAGGCCGATGGTGTCGCCGCTCGTGAGCTTTCCGCTGCCGGGCTTGGACGGTTGCTCCAGCTGGACGAACTTCTCACCGAGCAGGCTGGTCTGGCGGATCTGGGCCCTGGCGTTGTCGGGGAGGTCGATGTCGCCAGGGACCTCGACCGTGACCTCGGCGATGTAGCCCTTGAGGTCGACCTTCTTGACCTTGCCGACGGTGACGTCGTCGATCTTGACCGTCGACTGGGGCACGAGGTCAAGCACGTCGCGGAACATCACCTTGATCGTCATCGGGTTCTTGCCGGTCGAGGCGCCGCCCGGGAGCGGAGCGTCGTAGATCGAGCAGCCGGACAGCACCAGGGCGGCCGCGACCAATGCGGAGAGGACCACGGCGAGGCGACGGGTGGGTCGCGAGGAGCGCGTCATCGGGTCGCCTCCACCAGACCACCGAGGGAGGTGTCGATCGGCTCGGTGACCCGAGGTGCCACCGAGGGGTCGCCGGCAAACGGCTTGGCCCGCCCGAGGGCAGGTGTCTTGAGCGCGTTCTTGATCACGTTGCACCCATCACCCTGCACGAAGGTGCACAGGACGGTGGCCGGATCCGCTTGCAGCTGGTTGAACAGCTCACCCTCGTTGTCGCGCACGTCGAGCGTCCCCTCCTTGTCGTTGCCGGCGAGGTAGAGGTTGTTCAGGGCGCCGGGGGCGTACTGCAGGATCTGGTCCAGGGCGTCGCGTCGCTTCACCAGCGTCTTGGAGATCTGGTTCAGGCCGGTGATGTTGCTGGTCAGCGAGGTGCGGTTCTCCTTGACGAAGCCGCGCACCTGGACCATCGCGACGCTCAGGTTCTTGAGCACGGCGGCGAGCTCGTCGCGCTCGCCGGCCAGGAGGTCGGCGCCGCTGGCGAGCGAGTCGTTGAACTTGCGCACCGTGCCGTCGTTCTTGGCCAGGGTGTTGGTGAAGTCCTCCACCTGCGCGAGCGTGCCGAACAGCTCGTCCTTGTTGTCGGCGAGGGTCTTGGTCAGGGCGCCGAGGTCCTTCAGGGTCTTGTTGAACTGGACACCCTGACCGCCGAAGTTGCGGGCGGTCGAGTCGAGCAGCCGCGTCAACGGTCCCACCCCGTTGCCGTCGGCCTTGTTGGCGCCGTCCGGCCCGAGCGAGATGTTGAGGTCGTTGAGGCTGCCGAAGATCTCGTCGAGCTCAAGCGGGGTCGCGGTGCGGTCGATGCCCAGGCGCGCGTTGTCGGGGAGCACGTCGCCCTCGGTGTACGCCGGGGTCAGCTGCACGAACCGGTCGCCCACGATCGAGGGGGAGATCACCGCAGCCTTCGCGTCGGCAGGGACCTTGTACTTCTCGTCGTAGGAGAACTTCACCTTGACCTTGGTGCCGGCGGGCACGACCGACTCGACCTTGCCCACGGCGACCCCGAGGATCTTCACGTCCGAGCCCTCGTAGAGGGAGACCGTGCGGGGGAAGTCGGCGGTGACGTACTTCTTGCCGCCGCCGGGCCAGAAGGTGACGAGCAGCGCGATGACGAGGGCGAGCCCGAGCAGGGTCGCGAGGAGCGGGCTGATCCTTCCGAGGACCTTCATCAGCCACCCACCTTCACGGGGGGGAGGTTGGCGATGTAGGTGTCGAACCACGGGCCGGAGCCGAGTGTGTTCTGGAAGACCCGGTAGAAGGGGGCCATCAGGCGGAGGCTCTCGTCGAGGTTGGACTGGTTCTTGAGCAGTCCGTGGTGAACGTGCTGCTCAAGAACCAGT
>JBKJON010000583.1:0-2828 GCA_046595715.1 Marmoricola sp. | reverse complement strand
CTCCGTGGCGGGCGCCGAAGGGCAGGTCGTAGGAGTCGGCGTGCTCGGGGCCACCCTGCTCGAGGGTGGCGAAGATGGAGCCGCCGTCGTCGTTGGCGACCACGATCGTCAGGTCCGGCCGCGGTTCGCGCGGCCCGAGGACCAGGGCGTTGGCGTCGTGCAGCAAGGTCACGTCACCGACGTAGGCGATGGCCCGCTCGCTGTGCGGGCGGCCCAGGGCGGCTCCGATGGCGCTGGAGAGGGTGCCGTCGATGCCGGCTAGCCCCCGGTTGGCCAGCACCATCCGGCGCTCCCCCACGGGGTGGGGGGTGGCCATCAGGTCGAGGTCGCGGACCGGGTTGCTGGCGCCGACGAACAGGAGACCGCCGGGCGGGTTGGCGGCGTTGACGACGGCCGCGACGTCGTACGGCGTGAGGCCGGGCTGGTCGGCCACGAACGCATCGACGCGGCGCCCCAGGGCCCGGTCGGCCTCCCGCCACTCCTCCAGCCAGGCCGGGTCGTCGGGCTCGGTGCGTACGGCGTCGTACTCCCCCGCGACCGGGTGGGGACGGTCCGGCCAGCGGCCTCGGCTGCGCACCGAGACCACCTCGACGTCCGGGCGCGAGAGCAGCTGCGCCACCGGCCGGGACAGGGTCGGGTGCCCGAACACGACCACGCGTTCTACACGCTCGCCGAGCCCGGCGCCGAGGAGCAGGCGGTAGGTGCGGATCGGGTTCGCACCTGTCCTGGACCCGCTGCTGGGCTCGGCCAGCAGCGGCCACCCCGCCCGCTCGGCCAGCTGGCGGGCGGGCGGCCCGGCGTCGTCGCCGGCGACCACGACCGTGCGCTTCCCCAGGGGGAGGTGGGTGGGCTCGTCGCGATCACCCCGCCAGGGATAGTCCGAGACGATTCCGTCGTCTGATGTCCGGTTTGCGGAGCGAGAACGTCTCGGACTACCCGGGGCGGGCAGCAGCGGGAGATCGAACTGGCAGTTCAGGTGGATCGGGCCGTCGACCAGCCAGGCGGCACCGAGGGCGCCGTCGTCCGGTTCGGTGAGGTCCACGAAGCTGGCGGCGTCACCGAAGAGCCGCACCTGGTCGGTCGTCTGGTTGGCGCCGGTGCCGCGCAGCCGGGCGGGCCGGTCGGCGGTGATCGCGACGAGGGGTACGCCGGCGTGCGCAGCCTCGAGGACGGCCGGGTGCAGGTTGGCCGCCGCCGTGCCGGACGTCGTCACGACCGCCACCGGCCGGTGCGACCCCTTGGCCAGCCCCAGGGCGAGAAAGGCCGCCGTGCGCTCGTCGATCCGGGTGTGCAGGGTGATCCGGTCGTCGGCAGCCAGCGCGAAGGAGAGGGGTGCGTTGCGCGACCCCGGGCTCAGCACCACGTCGGTCGTGCCGCGGGAGACCAGCTCGTCGACCAGCCAGGTGGCGAGCGCGGTGGACGGAGAAGACGGCGGGGTCACGAGCGACGATCCTGCCGCACGGCCTCGACCTCGGCCATCCGGCGCCGCCAGTGCTCCACGCGGTCCGGAGCAGCAGCCAGTCGATCGAGGGCCGCCACGTCGACCACCGGCCGGACCACGGGCAGGTGACCGTCCTCCGGCAGCAGCGGGTCGAGGGTCACGTCGTCGGTGAGCAGCTGCACGGTCGCCAGCCCGCAGGCATGGGGGAGCTCGGGCAGGGCCGCGGCCAGGGCCAGCCCCGCCGCGATGCCCACGCTGGACTCCACCGCGCTCGAGACCACGACCGGCATCCCGATGTCCTGGGCGATCCGCAGACACGCTCGGACCCCACCGAGCGGCTGCACCTTGAGCACGGCGATGTCGGCCGCCTCGAGGTCGCGCACCCGGTAGGGGTCGGCCGCCCGACGGATCGACTCGTCGGCGGCGATCCGCACGTGCACCAAGCGGCGTACGAGCGCGAGGTCCTCGACCGAGGCCACCGGCTGCTCGACGTACTCCAGTCCCCCGGCCGACCGCTCGAGGACAGCGATCCGGCGTACGGCCTCCTCGACCGACCAGCCGCCGTTGGCGTCGATGCGGACCAGGCCGTCTGCGCCCAGGGCGTCGCGAACGGCCTCCAGGCGGGCCTCGTCCTCGCCCGGGTCCTGACCCGGCTCGGCGACCTTCACCTTGGCCGTCCGGCAGCCGGCGGAGTCGAGCACGATCTCGCGGGCGTTCTCCGGCGAGCACGCAGGGACGGTGACATTGACCGGGACCCGGTCCCGCACAGGCTCCGGCCAGCCCCGGTCGGCGTCCTCGCGCGCACAGTCCAGCCATGGAGCGGAGGTGGCGGCGTCGTACTCCAGGAAGGGGCTGAACTCACCCCAGCCGGCCTCACCCTCGACCAGCACCCCCTCACGCACGGTGATGCCGCGGAAGCGGGTGTGCAGCGGGATCGAGAACACCCTCAGCGGAGGGGCGGTCATGCCAGCTCGCTCAGGCGCAGCCGGTCGACCTTGCCGTTGGACAGCAGCGGGATCTCGCCGAGGGGCACGACCTGGTGCGGCGCCCACGCCCGGGGGCACTCCTCGGAGACCCAGGCCCGCACGTCCGCGAGCACGACCGGGCCGACGACGAAGGCGACGACGCGCTCGCCCCACTGCTCGTCGGGTACGCCGAGCACCTCGGCCGTGAACACCGACGGGTGCGCGCGGATCCGGGCCGCCACCGCCGGAGCGGGTACCATCACCCCGCCGGTCGTGATCATGTCGTCGTCGCGGCCGGTGATCCGGAGGCAGCCGTCGGCCCCGAGCCGGCCGAGGTCGTGGGTCACCAGCCAGCCGTCCTCCAGCGTCCGCGCCGTGAGCGCGGGGTCGCCCTCATAGCCGTCGAAGAGCACCGGCCCGCG
>JBKJON010000302.1:0-10052 GCA_046595715.1 Marmoricola sp. | reverse complement strand
CGCGGCGCTGCTGCACTCGCCCTACGAGCACGGTGGCCGGATGATCCGCGAGAGCTTCAACCACCAGCTGAAGCACCTCCTCGCGATGCAGTACTCCACGGTCGAGCTGCGCCACCTCGCCCTCGAGGACGCCCTGGCCGGTCCGGCCCAGCTGCACGACGACCTGCCGGTCAAGCTCGCCCAGGTGCGCGCGCTGCGCTCGCGGTTCACCGACGCCCAGCTGGAGGCCGACCCCGACGCGTTCCCGCCGGCCCGGCGCGAGAAGCCGCGTCGCAAGGACATGGACTCCGAGATCCCCGGCCGCGCGTCGCAGTACCTCTCCGCGGTCAAGGGCTCGGTGCGCCAGTTCCGCAGCGCCCGTCGCCTCTCGCGCACGTTCCCCGAGTCGGTGCTGCCGGCGATGGACGCCAGCTGGTTCCGTCTCGCGACCCTCGACTCGGCGGTCGTGAGCATGCCCGACGGGACGGCGGCGGCGCTCTACCAGCGCGACCCCGAGCTGTTCCGCGACCTGCTCCGCCGCACCATCGAGATCCACAACCGGCTCTACCGCGAGTGGCCGCAGCTCTCGCGGGCCTATCGTGACCAGCTCGGCGAGATCACCTCCGCGCAGAGGTGGGAGAAGACCTTCGCCGCCTCCACGGGGGAGAAGCGATGAGAGCCGCCAACAAGAAGTCAAAGGCGGAGGCCGAGGACGAGGCGACCGGCCGCGGCAGGAACGCCAGCCGCCGTGCGCGCAAGATGCTGGAGAACCAGGCCGACGCGATGCCGGTGGTCGAGGCGAGCGGGCCGAGGCTGCAACGGACGGTCGAGGCCGAGCTCGTGCACCCCGCCCCTCGCGGGGGGCTCCTCGAGGTGCTCCAGCAGCCCTACATGCTCAGGCTGATCGTCTCCCGCCAGCTCGCGCAGATGTACGCCGCCTCGCTGCTGGGCCTCGCCTGGTCCTACATCCAGCCGGCCATGCGCTTCGGCGTCTACTACGTGGTGATGGGGTACATCCTCAACCTGCACGAAGGGGTGCCCTTCTTCGCCATCCACCTGTTCACCGGGATCGTGGTGGTGCACTACTTCGGCGAGACCTGGAACGGCGGCACCCGGTCGATCTGGGCCAACAAGGGCCTGGTGCAGAAGATGCGGATGCCACGGGAGATCTTTCCGGTGGCCTCGATGCTCGTGGCGGCCTACCACACGCTGCCGCAGGCGCTCCTCCTCGTCGTCGTCTGCGCGCTCATCGGTTGGCACCTGACCTGGAGCGCGGCGGCAGCGGGACTGCTCGGTGTGCTCATCGTGGTGACGTTCGCGCTCTCGCTCGCGCTGTTCTTCTCGGCCCTGAACGTGTTCTTCAAGGACTTCCAGAACATCGTCCAGACGATCTTGCAGTTCATGCACTTCCTGGTGCCGATGATGTACCCGTTCTCACGGGTGTGGTCCCAGCACGAGAACCACCCGATCCTCTACAACATCTACATGGCCAACCCGGTGGCGCAGTCGGTGATCCTGCTGCAGCGGTTCTTCTGGTACCCGTTGATCGAGAATCCCCGCACGGAGATCGCCGGCCGGCAGTTCCCGCCGGACATGTGGGTGCGAGGTCTGATCACCCTGGCCGTCTGCGCCGTGCTGCTCTACCTCGCCCAGCGATTCTTCTCTCGTGTCGAAGGAAAGTTCCCGGAGCGCCTCTGATGACAGTTTCCATCCAGGTCGAGAACGTCACCAAAGAGTTCACCATGCAGTACCACCGCACGCTCAAGCAGATGGCGGTCGCCTCGGTCAAAAGGCTCCCCCTGCAGGAGAAGTTCCTGGCCGTCAACGACGTGTCCTTCACCGTCGAGCAGGGTGAGTCCGTGGGTCTGATGGGCCTGAACGGGTCGGGCAAGAGCACGCTGCTCAAGCTGATCAACGGCGTGATGAAGCCTGACCAGGGCAGCATCCTCACGCGCGGGCGGATCGCCGGCCTGATCGCGACCGGCGCCGGTTTCCATCCGCAGCTGACCGGGCGCGAGAACCTCTTCCTCAACGGCGCCATCATGGGCATGAGCGAGGCCGAGACCAAGCGCAAGTTCGACGCCATCGTGGACTTCGCCGCCATCGGCAAGTTCATGGACACTCCGGTCTCGCACTACTCCTCGGGCATGTACGCCCGGCTCGGTTTCTCCATCGCCATCCACGTGGACGCCGACATCTTCCTGGCCGACGAGGTCCTGGCCGTGGGGGACCGGCCGTTCAAGAAGAAGTGCCTGGCCAAGATGCAGGAGATCCGTCAGCAGGGGACCACCATCTTCTACGTCAGCCACGCCGCCGCCTCGGTCCGGTCGATGTGCGACCGGGTCCTGATCCTGGAGTCGGGGCACCTCAACTACGACTCGAAGCTCGTCGAGGGCGGCTCCGTCGACGGGGGCATCCACTACCTCGAGTACGACGACGCCGACGACGAGGTAGTCACCAGCGACGAGGAGCTCGGCGCAGACATCTGACCTGCCAATACCCGGTCGACTCAGAACAACACCATTGTTGTTTCAAAGATTACATTCTTGTAATTCAATAAATACACCGTTGTAATTCGGGCAATTCGCTTTTCAAACCCGTGTGACGGGTGTGAACCTTGGTACTCGTGTGACTCCTTCCCCCCTCACATGGAGTGCCTCCTATGCGTTTCAGTCGTGCCCGCTACGTCACGTTGTGCCAGCAATCCCTGGTCACGGCTGCCGACTTGGCCGTCGGCGTTTCCGCCGCCGGCGTCAAGACTCTCGACATCGTTCCCCAGCCGGGACCGGTCGCCGGGGCCGCGGAAACGCCTCCCGGTGTCTCCCAGGGGCTGGCCCCGGACGCCCTGGCCGACCACGGCACCAGGGCGCGCAAGACCCGCCCGGCCGTCACCTCGAACACCACCGCGAACACCGCGCAGGACTCCACCCAGGTGGACGCCTCCCCGGTGACGCCCAAGGTGCGCGAGGTCAAGGTCACCGGCGTCTCCAAGCAGGTGCCCCAGAAGACGGGCCGGCTGAAGGTCGCCGACCAGGGCCCTACCGAGGTGGCTCCAGACTCGAACCAGCGGCTCGCTCCGAGAGCTTCCGAGAAGGCGACGGACAAGGGTGCCACCGCACCCAAGCGTCTCGTTGCGCTCTCCGACCCACAACCGGTGACCGGCTACGCCACAGTCGGAGTCACGTGGAAGCAAGGCGTCCGCTACAACGACAACCTCGGCATCGAGGTTCGCACCGAGACGGCGGGGATCTGGTCGTCGTGGAGGACCCTGGGCCACGACGAGGAGGACGGACCCGACAGCGACACCTCCGAGATCGACGGCGCGAAGTCGCGACCCGGCACCGACGCCCTCGTCATCGGCGATGTCGACCAGGTGCAGATGCGCGCCGAGACCTCCGACGGGACCACCCCGCCCGACCTCAAGCTCGCCGTCATCGACCCGGGCACCGGGAAGCTGACCACCCAGGCGCCCGCCATCGACACCTCGAAGCTGCCGGACCCGCAGGCCGCGAAGAGCACGCCGAGCGAGGGCGTCGACTCCGCCGGCCGGCCCGAGGCCGCTGGCACCACTGGAGAATCTTCTGGGGCCACCGACACCGTGTCCCTGAGCGCCATGAAGGTCTCGGCCAAGCCCTACATCTACTCCCGCGCCCAGTGGGGTGCCAACGAGAAGATGCGTGACCAGTCGGCGCCCAGCCTGGGCACCGTGAAGACCGGTTTCATCCATCACACGGTCAACGCCAACAGCTACACCTCGGAGCAGGTGCCGGCGCTGCTCCGAGGCATCTACGCCTACCACACGCAGTCACGGGGCTGGCGCGACATCGGTTACAACTACCTCGTCGACCGCTTCGGCCGCATCTGGGAAGGCCGCTACGGCGGCGTCGGCAGCCCGGTCGTGGGAGCCCACACGCTCGGCTACAACGAGGTGTCCTTCGCGATGTCGGCGATCGGCAACTTCGACATCGCCTCACCGCCACAGGCCGTCCTGGACGCCTACGCCCGGTTGTTCGCCTGGAAGCTCTCGCTCTACAACATCCGCGCCGACGCCACGCGGCTCTACGTGAAGAACCGCTACCTGCAGGCGATCAACGGCCACCGCGACGTCGGCCAGACCGCCTGTCCGGGGCGCTACCTCTACGCGATGATCCCCTCGATCCGGGTGGCGGCGCAACGCATCGAGAACGGTGCCACCGGAACGCCGGCCCCGGCTCCGGCCCCGCCTCCGGCCCCGGCTCCGGCCCCGGCCCCGGCCCCGGCTCCCGCGCCAGCCCCCGACCCGGACGCCTTCACCTCGCCGACGCAGACGCCGCGGCCGGCCACCACGCAGCCCTCCGGTTTGGTCTTCCCGCGGTCGATGAACCTGGCCGGGGACTCCAACCCCGAGCTGGTGCTCAAGTCGCGCACCGGTGTGGTGCAGGTCGTCCCGACGGGGGGCCAGACGGGTTTCCGGTCCGCCGTCAGCACGCCCGGTCCCTGGTCGGCCCTCGACCAGATCGTGGCCGTGGGAGACCTCAACGGTGACGGCAAGGGCGACGTCCTCGGACGCACGCGTGCCAGCAAGCTCACCCGCGTCTACTACGGGGACGGGGCCGGTGGAGTCTCCACCCGTGGTCTGAACACCACTCCGAAGTTCCAGTACGCGAACATGGTCCTCGGGGCCGGGGACTGGAACCGCGACGGTCGCAACGACGTGTTCATGCGGGACACGAAGACCGGCTGGCTGATGCTCGCACCGGGACTGGGCAACGGCCGGTTCGGCAGGTCGGTCCTGATCAGCAGGTCCTGGAAGAACTTCACCTCCACCGCGGTGGCGGGGGACCTGACCGGTGACGGGCGCCTGGACCTCGTGAGCATCCACCGCAACGGCTACGTCTACGCCGCGGCCGGGACCAGCACCGGCGGGCTGTCGAGGTTCTCCAAGCGCCAGCACGTCGGGACGCAGTACAACGCGCTCGTCGGTGGTGCCCGTGACATGAACGGTGACGGCTACGGCGACGTCGTCGTCCGGTCCGCGAGCACCGGACAGAGTCTGATCCTGCCCGGCGCGCGAGGCACCTTCGGCATGGCCCTGGGCCCGTTCGACGACGCCGAGGGGATGGGTCACCTCAGCGCGGGACAGATGGTCGGCGGTGCCCAGCCCGACCTCGTCGGGACCAACAGCGCGGGCACGGCGCTGCTCGTGGTGGCCAACAACGGACTGGTGAACCTCCGGCCCGCACTGCGCTCGACCCTGACCCGGGCCGACGCCACCCAGGTCCTCAACGTCGGGGACTGGAACGGGGACGGCCGCGGTGACGTGATCACGCGTCAGACCGGCGGCGACTCGCTGGTCCTGCAGCCGGGGCTGGGCAACGGCGGGTTCGGCACGCCGACCGTCATGAGCCGCGGCTGGAAGAGCTTCACCAACCTCGCGGCCGTGGGGGACGTCACCGGCGACAAGCTGCCCGACCTCGTCGCGAAGAGCACGACCGGCAAGATGACCATCTTCCCGGGCAACGGGTCCCGGGGCTTCAAGGCACCCGTCGTCGCACCGAACTACCTGAAGTCCTACAACCAGATCGGCGCCGGCTACTGGAAGCCGCAGGTGGCGGGGTCGGCATACATCAGCTCCGACGGCTCGCTGGTGCCCTTCATGGGCACCGGCGTAGGGGACCCCGGCACCTACGACTGGCTGATCGGTCCGGGGGACGTGGACGGCGACGGCCACAACGACCTCGTCGCTCGCGACGCGGCCGGCACCTTGTGGCTGCTGCCCGGGTCCGACACGGGAACCGGGACCCGACGCCTCATCGCGGCCGGCTTCGGCGGGTACTCGCTCGGCGGCTGAGCCTTCCCCGGCCGACTACTGCGCACGCAGCACGGCGCTGGCCCGTTCGTCTTGTTGACGAGCGGGCCAGCTGTCGTCCGTGGTGTGGCGCATGAGGACCACCGAGCCGCCGCTCACGAGGGGCGCGAGGAAGCCGGGCACACCGTCCCCCTCGGCCGGGTGGACGTCGGTGAGCAGGCGCACCCCAGGCTCGAGCCGGGCGCCGGCGGCGGCCTCGAGGAGGTCGGCCTGCGTCTGGGACCTGCCGTCCGCGAGCCAGGCCACCGTGTCGGGGCTCGGGGGAGTGAGAGCCAGGAAGACGTCGCTTTGGCCGGGCCACAGCAGTCCGTAGTCAAGGATGCCGCTGGGCAGCGGCTCGGCGAACCTGACGGCGAAGGGCAGCAGCGAGCAGGCGACGACCGGGTCGGATCCCTGGTGGCTGCTCAGGGTCTCCGGACCGCAGACGACGAGGGCATGGTCCTCCTGGGGTGTCCGTGTCACGGAGAGGCCGGCGGTCCACGCGGCACCGAGGAAGACCGGCACCAGCCAGTGGGCGGGCAGATCGAGCAGGACCGTGTCGCCGGGATCCAGACCGAGCTCGTCGGTGAGCAGGTTGGCAGTCTTGCTGACCCAGTTGACGTAGGTGGTGACCGAGAGCTCGGTGCGCTCGCCGGTGGCGTCGTCGTAGGCCGTGACGAGGGGTTGGCCGGGGTCGGTCTGCAGACGGCCGGCGAGCAGCTCGGGAAACGTGCGGGGGGTGTTCACCTGCGCCACGGTAGTCGGCAGGACCGCAGCGTCGGGATGGCAGGATGCGCGCCATGACTTCCCGCGCTGCGCCCACCGCCCAGGACAGGCTCTGGGCCGTCGTGCCGGCGGGAGGAGCGGGAACGCGCCTGTGGCCGCTCTCCCGGGCGGGAGCGCCCAAGTTCCTGCTGGACCTCACCGGCAGCGGTCGCACCCTCATCCAGGCCACCGCCGACCGGCTGGTTCCGCTGGTGGGCGACCGGATCGTGGTGGTGACCGGCGCGGCTCACGAGGAGGCCGTACGCCGCCAGCTGCCCGACGTGGCCCAGGTGATCGCGGAGCCGTCGCCGAGGGACTCGATGGCAGCGATCGGGCTGGCCGCGGCCCGACTCGAGCTGGAGGATCCCGAGGCGCTGATCGGGTCCTTCGCGGCCGATCACGTGATCACCGACGAGGAGGCGTTCGCCGTGTGCGTGACCGAGGCGGCCGAGGTCGCCGCGCAGGGGCTGCTCGTGACGATCGGCATCGAGCCGACGTACGCCGCCACCGGCTTCGGCTACGTCCGGGGCGGTGACGCCGTCCCGGGCTTCCCCACCGCCCGGGTCGTGACCGAGTTCGTCGAGAAGCCGGACGCCGTGCGGGCAGAGGGCTACGTGCTCAGCGGCGAGTACCGCTGGAACGCCGGGATGTTCCTGGTCCGGGCCGCCACGCTGCTCGACCTGCTGGCCGAGAACCACCCCGACCTCGCCTCCGGCCTGCGTGCGATCGCGGCCGACGCGGCGACGCTCGAGCAGCGCTGGCCGGAGCTGCAGAAGATCGCGATCGACCACGCCGTGGCCGAACCTGCGGCGGCTGCCGGGCGCGTCGCGATGGTGCCGGGGCCCTTCGGCTGGGAGGACCTGGGCGACTTCACGGCGCTGGCGGCGATGACCCCGGCCGGCCAGGACGGCCTGCGGGTCCTCGGGGACGAGGACCTCGTGCTCAGCCGCGACTCGAGCGGCTTCGTGGTTCCCGCCGCCGGACGCACGGTCGCGGTGATCGGGCTCGAGGACGTCGTCGTGGTCGACACCGGTGACGCCCTGCTGGTGACGACCTACGCCCGGGCCCAGGACGTCAAGTCCATCGTCGAGGAGCTCAAGCGAACCGGACGGACCGACCTGACCTGACCCTCCGGACAAGGATCAGGGGGCGTCGGGCTCGGGGGCGTCGCGCGCAGGGAAGTCGGTCATGAACTGCTTGACCACGGCACCGCTGGGGGCTCCGCAGTACTGCGTGGCGCCCTGCTGGTCCTGGGGCCCGGTCCAGTGCGTGAGCGCGACGTGCGTGCCGCCGGGGAAGGTGCCGCCATCGCTGGACTCCCAGGGTGCGGCGATGAACTTGTCGGTCGCGCCGTCGAACTTGGCCGCGATCGCCTGGACGTCGTCGTAGGCGCGTGAACCGGACTTTACGGTGTCGTCGTACCAGAGGATCGTGTGGCCGTGCTCGAGGCTGTGCACGAGGCGCTCCACCTCCGGGCGGTCGGTGCGGGTGTAGAAGCTGCGGATCTCCGAGCCCTGCAAGAAGTTGCCCCAGTGTGGGCCGGAGGAAGGCGGAGCCTCGGTGTAGGGGATCTTGGTGCCCGGGTCGATGTGGTTGTTGTTGCCGGTCGCCTTCTCCTTCTTCACCGGCTCACAGCTGGCGGCGGACGCACTGGCCCCGAGCTCGGCCAGCGGCGTGCCGGCTGCCTTCTTCCTGTCCTGCTGGTCCTTGACGTAGACGAAGCCGGCGGAGCCGAGAAGACCCAGGACCACGATGATGCAGCCGCCGAGGATGAGCACGCTCCGGCGGCGTTCCTTGCTGGCCTGGTCCTTGCGCATCTGCTCGGCGACAGCCCGCCGGTTGTCGCGCTCGCTCTTCTTGACCACTCGTCCGCCTCTAGATCGGGTGCTGGGGCTTCGTCGCTCGCCGTGTGGATGCTTGGGCTGCTGTCCGGGCGCCGTTGGGGCAGTCTACGGAGCCCGGGGTGAGATCGTGACGCTGATCGCAGGATCCGTGCTGCCCGGCAGCTCGCTGGCGTGGTCCTCGGGGTCGGCCCAGCCGTGGGCCCGCGCAACGAGGCGAACCCGTTCCGCAGCGACGGCCTGGTCCCGGAGGGTCCCGGGGAGGTGGACCCTGACGGAGGCTGCTTCGACCGTGCCGTCGAGCCCGCACGACCCCAGGGCCTGGACCACCTCGGTGGCCCGGGCAGGGGTCCCGAAGCAGTCACCGTCCCGCCCGCGCAGCGCGGCCATCACCGACTCACGAGCGCCCAGCGCGAACATGTCCTGGTCCCGCGGCCGGATCAGGGCTCGCGCCCCGGGACCGTGGTCGCCGGCGCTAAGCACCCGGGAGCCCAGGCCGCGCACGACCGATACCGGGCGGCCACCGAGCTTGCCCGACACCAGCTCCCCGACCGAGGCGAGCTCGTCGGCAACGGCGGGCGCCGTCACCACGAGGGGGTTGCCGTAGGAGTCGGTGCGCCCCGCATGGTCCTCGAGCGGGTCCAGTCCTGCGACCCCGACGGCCAGGTCGGTCTGACCGGTGCGCCAGGCGCGGCCGGCGGTGTCGGTGATGAGCACGGCCACGTTGTGGCCCGTCTCCTCGAGAACGCGTTCACGGAGCGCGCGGGCCGAGGCGTCGGGGTCCACCGGGAGGAGCACGACGTGGCCGGGGGTCACGTTCGAGGCGTCGACCCCGGCCGCTGCCATCACGAGTCCGAGGTGGTTCTCCACGATCTGGGTCGGCCCACGCCGGGCCACGACCCGGATCGTCTCCTCACGGATCGCGTTCTCGCGGTCACCGGCGCGGACTCGCCCCTCGGCCTTGCTGACCACCTTGCTGGTCACCAGCACGACGTCCCCCTCGAACAGGTCCAGCGAGCAGAGCAGCGCACCGAGGTCCGTGCCGAACGAGATCTCCCCGATCCCCTCGACGGCCCAGGCAGTCAGCCCGTGGGCGGGTCCGCTCATCGCACGAGGTCGAGCGCGGCCGCCACCAGGTCGGCCGTGACGTCGTGGTCGGTCATCCAGAGGGGTACGGCGCGGCACCGGATCCCGGCCGCTGCCACCCGCTCGACGCTCGCCTCGTCGACGGTGTCCACCAGCCACCCGTCGAGCAGTCCGCCGGCGGACCGGGCGCCGTAGTGCTCGGCCACCCCCGCCGCCGAGACCTCGACCCCGATCACGCCGAGCAGCTGCCGGGCCATGCCGTGCACGTGGTCCTGCCCGATGATCCCGGAGACGCCGACGACCGGTGCCGGCGTGGAGCCCAGCGCGTCCCGGATGCCCGGCACTCCCAGGATCGTGCCGACGGAGACGACCGGGTTGGACGGCGGCACCAGGACGAGGTCGGCGTCGCCGATCGCCTCCAGGACGCCAGGCCCGGGCTTGGCGCCGTCGATCCCGATCGGCACGACGGCATGGGCGGGAACGCCCGCGTGGTGACGGATCCAGTACTCCTGGAAGTGCACGGCCCGACGCTCCCCGGTGTCGGGGTCGTCGAT
>JBKJON010000220.1:0-4570 GCA_046595715.1 Marmoricola sp. | reverse complement strand
CTCTTCGACCGGGTGCTGACCCGCACCGACGCCGAGAAGGCTCACCACCTCGCGTTCCGCGCCATCCGGGCGGCGCAACCGGTGACCCGGCTCGTCGGCGGCCGGATCAGCAGGGTCGGTCACCCGCGGACCCGCCGGTTGATGGGGATCGACTTCCCGGGACCGCTCGGTCTGGCTGCGGGCTTCGACAAGAACGCCGTCGGGATCGACGCGCTGGCCAACATGGGCTTCGGGTTCATCGAGATCGGCACCGTCACCGGCGAGCCGCAGCCCGGCAACCCGAAGCCGCGGCTGGCCCGGCTCCCGGCCGACCGCGTCATCGTCAACCGGATGGGCTTCAACAACGACGGGGCGGTGGCCGTCGCGAAGAGGCTGGCCGAGCGACGCGTGGACCGCACCGGACGGCGGCAGGGGGTCCCGCTCGGCATCAACATCGGCAAGACCAAGGTCGTCGACGAGGCGAAGGCCATCGGCGACTACCAGAAGAGCACCCGCCTGCTGGCGTCGCACGCCGACTACCTCGTCGTGAACGTGTCCTCGCCCAACACCCCCGGACTGCGCGACCTGCAGGCGGTCGCCCTGCTCGACCCGCTGCTCCGGGCCGTACGCCGCAGCGCGGACGACGTCACCGACCGGCACGTGCCCCTCCTCGTCAAGATCGCCCCCGACCTGAGCGACGAGGGCGTCCTCGACGTGGCCGACCTGGCCGTCGCGCTGGGCCTGGACGGCATCGTCGCCACCAACACGACGATCTCCCGCGCAGGGCTCTCCTCGACCGCCGCCCAGGTGGAGGCCGCAGGCGGGGGAGGCCTGTCCGGCCCGCCCCTGCGGACCCGGGCCACCGAGGTGATGCGACTCCTGCGCGACCGGGTAGGACCGGACCTGACCCTGATCGGGGTCGGTGGCATCAGCACCACCGACGACGCGGTCGAGCGGCTGACAGCGGGAGCGGACCTGCTGCAGGCCTACACCGGCTTCGTCTACGGGGGGCCCTGGTGGCCGGCCCGGATGAACGCACGCCTCTGTGCCCGCACGGACGTCTCATGAGTGCTCCCACGTTCGGCGCCAGGCTCCGCGAGGCGATGGACGGGCGGGGCCCGCTGTGCGCCGGCATCGACCCGCACGCCGGGCTGCTCAACGCCTGGGGACTGACCGACTCGGTCAACGGACTGGAGAAGTTCGCGCTGGGCGCCGCCGAGGCGCTGGCTCCGCGCGTGGCCGCGGTCAAACCGCAGTCGGCCTTCTTCGAGCGCTTCGGCTCCCGGGGCATCGCGGTCCTCGAACGGGTGGTGGAGATCTGCCAGGAGGCGGGCTCGCTCGTGGTGCTCGACGTGAAGCGGGGTGACATCGGCTCGACGGCCCAGGCCTACGCCGACGCCTACCTCGACCCCAGGTCCCCGATGGCGGTGGATGCGATCACGGCGACGCCCTACCTCGGCTTCGGCAGCCTGACCCCGATGATCGACACCGCCCGTGAGCACGGCAAGGGGGTCTTCGTGCTCGCGCTGACCTCCAACCCGGAGGCCCCGGAGTTCCAGCACGCCCGCACCTACGCCGGCCGGACCGTGGCCGGCTCGGTGCTCGACCAGCTGCGCTCCCTCAACGCCGACCAGGCGCCGATGGGGTCTCTGGGGGCCGTGGTGGGCGCGACCATCGCCGACACCACCGAGGACCTCGCGATCAACGGACCGCTGCTGGTGCCCGGCATCGGGGCGCAGGGCGGCACGGCCGACGACGTACGCCGCATCTTCGGCGACGTCATCGACCTGGTCCTGCCGGCCAGCTCGCGCGACATCCTCGGTGCCGGTCCCGACGTGGGGGCGCTGCACGCAGCCGTGGGGCGCACCCTGGACGCCTTCAGCGCCCTGCGGAGCGGTCGCTGATGCCGAGACCCGTCTGCCGCCTCGTCGGCGTTCTCGTCGGCATCCTGCTCCTGGCCCTGGCGGGGTGTGGAGATCCCGCCGAGGACTACTGTGGCGCGCTCGAGACCGACCAGCAACAGCTCGCGGACATGATCGGCTCCGACTCGCCGTCCGCGCTGCTGAACAACCTGGCACTGCTGCGAGACCTGGGGGACCAGGCTCCCGAGGACCTCAAGGACGAGTGGCAGACGTTCACCACCGCGCTCGAGGCGCTGCACAGCTCACTGGACGATGCCGGGATCAAGCCGTCGGACTTCCAGGACGGCAAGCCGCCCGCCGGCCTGAGCGGGGCGGACCAGAAGTCCATCGCCGAGGCGGCCGGGCAGCTCGGCAGTGACGATGTGGTGACGGCCGTGAGTGGCATCGAGCAGCAGGGACGCGACGTGTGCAAGGTCAACCTGGGCCTGTGAGCCGCTGACCAGGCAGCCCGGTCCTGGGGCCGGCCGGCCAGGCTGCGGTGAACCGGCGTCGTGACGTTGGTCTCTGCGAGGGCACCTGAAGCCCTCCTGCGTTGCAGGTGCTGCTGGGCGTGACTAGATTGCCGGTGTCCGGACACGTCCGGCACACCCCCCCAAACGTTCTACCCCCGCTCGAAGCAGTCGAGCAGGAAGTCGAGGAATCCGCAGTGGCCTTGCCACCCCTCACCCCCGAGCAGCGTCAGGCTGCCCTCGACAAGGCAGCCGCGTCCCGTCGCGAGCGAGCGGAGGTCAAGAACCGGCTCAAGCACTCCGGGGCGTCCCTGGTCGACGTGATCGCCGAGAGCCAGACCAACGAGGTGATCGGCAAGATGCGGGTCAAGGAGCTGCTGCAGTCGATGCCCGGCATCGGCAAGGTCCGCGCTCTGCAGGTGATGGAGAAGCTGAAGATCTCCGAGACTCGTCGCGTCCGTGGGCTCGGCGCCAAGCAGGTCGCCGCGCTCGTCGACGAGTTCTCCTCCGAGTGACCCGGTGCCACTCTCTCGCCTGACCGTGCTCGCCGGACCCACCGCGGTGGGTAAGGGGACGCTGACGGCGTGGGTGCGTGAGCACCACCCGGAGATCTGGATCTCCGTCTCGGCGACCACCCGGCAGCGCCGGCCCGGAGAGCAGGACGGGGTGCACTACCACTTCGTATCGGAGGCAGAGTTCGACCGGCTGGTGGCCGAGGACGAGCTGCTGGAGTGGGCGGTCGTACACCGTGGGGCCCGCTACGGGACGCCTCGGCAGCCCGTCGTCGAGGCCCTGGCCGAGAGTCGGCCGGCGCTGCTGGAGATCGACCTGCAGGGCGCCCGCCAGGTGCGTGAGCGCATGCCGGAGGCCTTCTTCGTGTTCCTGGCGCCCCCTTCGTGGGAGGAGCTGGTGCGCCGTCTGGTCGGCCGTGGCACGGAGACCGCCGCCGAGCGGGAGCTGCGTCTGGAGAGCGCCAGGGCCGAGCTGGCGGCGGAGACGGAGTTCGACGCCACCGTCGTCAACCGTCAGATTCACGATGCGGGCGATGAATTGGTAGAGTTGATGCGGTCCGGGGCGTCCCCCGGGCAATGACGGAGGTCATCCCCGTCGTTGGCAGAACAATCTTTGTGAGTGAGGCTCAATGAGCGTGTCCGGTTCCGGTGCCCAGCCAGTCGCCCTGGGGATCACCAACCCCCCGATTGACGACCTGCTGACCAAGACCGACTCCAAGTACAAGCTGGTGCTCTACAGCGCCAAGCGTGCACGCCAGATCAACGCCTACTACTCCCAGCTCGGCGAAGGCCTGCTGGAGTACGTCGGTCCGCTCGTGGACACCCACGTGCAGGAGAAGCCGTTGTCCATCGCGCTCCGCGAGATCAACGAGGACCTGCTGACCTGCGTGGACATCGACCCCGAAGAGGTGGCAGCCGAAGCCCTCGCCGCCGCGGCCCCCGCCACCAAGGCGCCCGCCGACCCGTCTGCCGAGTAGCTGGCAGGCGTTCGTGGAGCACTCCGCGTCCCGCCCTCGCGTCGTTCTCGGCGTGAGCGGCGGGATTGCTGCGTACAAGGCCTGTGAGCTGTTGCGCCGGTTCACCGAGTCGGGTCACGACGTCACCGTCGTCCCGACCGCCGCCGCCCTGGAGTTCGTCGGGGCGCCCACCTGGGCCGCCTTGTCCGGCAAGCCGGTGAGCACCGAGGTCTGGACCGACGTCCACGAGGTCCCGCACGTGCGGATAGGCCAGGGTGCCGCGCTCGTCGTGGTCGCTCCCGCCACGGCCGACCTGCTCGCCAAGGCCGCCCATGGCCTCGCCGACGACCTGCTCACCAACACCTTGTTGACGGCGCGCTGCCCGGTGGTGTTCGCACCCGCGATGCACACCGAGATGTGGGAGCACCCGGCCACGCAGGCCAACGTCGCCACCCTCCGCTCGCGCGGCGCGATCGTCCTCGAGCCCGCCGAGGGCCGCCTGACCGGGGCCGACACCGGCAAGGGCCGGTTGCCCGAGCCCGGCGAGATCTTCGCCCTGGCCACGGACCTCCTGGCCCGCGGTGCGGAGCACGGCGGCGCCACCGCCCAGGACCTCGCGGGCCGGCACGTCGTGGTCTCCGCCGGGGGCACCCGCGAGTACCTCGACCCCGTGCGCTTCCTCGGCAACCGCTCGTCCGGGCGACAGGGCTACGCGCTCGCGCGCACGGCGGTGGCCCGAGGCGCCGAGGTCA
>JBKJON010000081.1:0-3303 GCA_046595715.1 Marmoricola sp. | reverse complement strand
TTCACGCAGTCGACGACGATCTTCCCGGCCAACGAGGGCGCGAACCCGCTGGGCTTCGACAAGCAGGGCGCCTACGCGCTGCAGGTCGAGGAGGGGTCCGCCGCCCAGCAGGCGGCCGCCCTGCTCCCGGACTCGACCGTCATCGGCGCCTTCCACAACGTCTCCGCCGTCAAGCTCGAGGACCCGGCTGTCACCTCCGTGGACACCGACGTCCTGGTCCTCGGCGAGGGGGAGGACCGCGAGGCGTGCGACCTGGTCCAGGACCTGGCCGGCACCATCCCCGGCGTGCGAGGTGTGTACGGCGGGCGGCTCCGCAACGCCCACCAGGTCGAGGCCCTCACGGCGAACCTGATCAGCGTCAACCGGCGCTACAAGGCACACGCAGGGATCCGGATCGCCGACATCTGAGTACTAGCGGAAGCCCCACGAGTGCTGCCTCGTGCGGTCCGGTCGCAGCAGGAAGGCCGCCGTCGCTCCGCCGATGAAGCCGAACAGGTGCGACTGCCACGACACGTAGGGCACTCCGGGCAGGATGCCGGAGATGGTGCCGCCGTAGACGATCAGCATCATGATGCTGATCGTGATCGCGCCGGGACTGCGCTCGGCCAGACCCCGGAAGAGCAGGAATCCGAGCAGGCCGAAGATGACTCCGCTCGCGCCGATGACGACGGTGTTCGGTGCTCCGAAGAGCCAGGCCCCGAAGCCGCTGGTCAGCGCGGTGATGGCGATGACACCGAGGAACCGGGCGAGGGTGACCGCGGCGTAGGTGACGACACCGAGCACCGCGAACCCCAGCGAGTTCGACAGCAGGTGGCCGAACCCGGCGTGCAGGAAGGGCGCGAAGGCGATGCCCTCGAGGCCCTCGACGCTCCGGGGCCGGATGCCGTAGGCGTCCAGCCTGCCGTTCATCGCGGAGTCCAGGACCTCGAGCCCCCACAGGAGCGCCAGCGTCGCCCCGACCATCACGAAGGCTCCGGACAGCCGGTCGCTCCAGCGCTCCTCGCGGCGGTCGACGTCGTAGGCCATGCCTTCATGGTGCCAAGTCGGTGGTCACCACGGTGGTGGGCTCGGCGGGAATGGGTACAGGCGCAGGACCAGCTCATCCGATCGAGAGGACTCCCATGCCCAGCGTGGAGCGCACCGTGCACACCGACCAGCCCATCGAGAAGGTGTGGGCCTACCTGTCCGACTTCCGCAACACCGAGGAGTGGGACCCGCCCACGGTGTCGACGACACGCACCTCGGGTGAGGGCGGCCTCGGCACGACCTACCACAACGTCTCGAAGCTCCTGGGCTCCGAGCAGGAGGTCGACTACGTCGTCACGGAGCACGTCGTGGAGAAGGTGCTCCAGCTCAAGGGAGACGCCGGGTCGATCAAGCTGCTGGACACGATCACCTTCGAGCGGGCCGGGGCCGGGACATCGGTGACCTACCACGCGGAGTTCACCCCGGAGGGGGCGGCGAAGCTGGCCGAGCCGCTGATGCCCCTGGGCCTGAAGGTGCTGGCCGACAAGGTCGCGGCGAGCATGGAGGAGAAGCTCTCCCAGCTGTGAGACCAGCCCCGACCTAGGTTTGCACGGTGACCTCCCCCCCGCCCGGCACCCGCACCCACCGCTGGCAGGACTGGGACGTCGACCTGCTGCTGCGTCGCAAGCAGGAAACGGGGCTGAGCACGAGCCTCGTGGTGCCGGCCCGCAACGAGGCGGCCACGGTCGGCGCGGTGGTCGGTCGTGTCCGCGAGGCGCTGATGGAGACCACCGCCCTGCTCGACGAGATCGTGGTGATCGACTCCGACTCGACCGACGACACCTACGCCGTGGCCACCGGAGCGGGCGCGGTCGTCCACCGCTCCAGCGAGATCCGCACTGACCTGGGCACCCATCGCGGCAAGGGCGAGGCGATGTGGAAGTCGCTGTTCGTCACCCGCGGGGACCTGATCGTGTTCATGGACGCCGACCTCCTCGACTGGGACACGCACTTCGTGCCGGGTCTGCTCGGACCGCTGCTGGCCGACGACGGCTGCGCACTGGTGAAGGGGTTCTACGAGCGCACGCAGGGTGAGGACACCGGGGGAGGCGCGTCCCTCGAGGGGGGCCGGGTGACCGAGCTCGTGGCCCGCCCGCTGATCGCGCTGGAGTGGCCCGAGCTCGCGTGGCTGGTGCAGCCCCTGGCGGGGGAGTGGTCCGTACGACGCGACCTGTTCGAGCGGCTCACCGTCCCCACCGGGTACGCCGTCGAGCTGGCCGCCCTCATCGACACCGCCCGGCTCCTGGGCTCCGACGCGATCGCCCAGGTCGACCTGGGCCGCCGCGCGCACCGGCACCAGGCGCTGCGCGACCTCGGCGCCATGGCCGCCCAGATCCTCGCCGCCTCGAGCCGGCGCTCCGCCGGTCGCTCCACCGGCGCCTCCACCGGGTCGGCCAAGGAGCACGTCGCCCTCGACCAGCCGCACAAGGTCGGCGAGGACATCGAGACCATCCGCACCGAGATCACGCTGGTCGAGCGGCCACCGGCGGTCGGCGTAGCCGACCCAGTGGCAGGATTCCAGGCATGACGCTCCGTCTCGGCCGGCAGTCCTTCGCCGACGACCGGCGGCTGATGATGGCGATCGTCAACCGCACCCCCGACTCGTTCTACGACAAGGGCGCCACCTGGGCGGAGGACAAGGCCTTCGACCGGGTCGCCAAGGTCATCGGCGAGGGTGCCGAGATCGTCGACATCGGCGGCGTGAAGGCGGCTCCCGGCGAGGAGATCGACGCCGAGGAGGAGATGCGGCGGACGGTGCCGTTCGTGGAGCGCGTCCGCACCGCCCATCCCGACGTGGTGATCAGCGTCGACACCTGGCGAGCACCGGTGGGACGGGCCGTCTGCGAGGCCGGGGCCGACGTGCTCAACGACGCGTGGGGAGGCGCCGACCCGGGCCTGGTCGACGTCGCGGCGGAGTACGACGTCGCCCTCATCTGCACGCACACCGGCGGCGTGGCCCCGCGCACCCGCCCCCACCGCATCGAGTACGCCGACGTGGTGGCCAGCGCGATCGCCGACACCACGGCGTACGCCGACCGGGCGCTGGCCGCGGGCGTCAAGCGCGAGAGCATCGTGATCGACCCGGCCCACGACTTCGGCAAGACCACGCAGGACTCGCTCGACCTGACCCGTCGGCTCGACGAGATGGTCGCGACCGGGTGGCCCGTGCTCGTCTCGCTGTCCAACAAGGACTTCGTCGGCGAGGCGCTCGACCTGCCCGTCGGGGAACGACTCACCGGCACCCTCGCCGCTTCGGCGATCGCCACCCTGCACGGC
>JBKJON010000048.1:0-2523 GCA_046595715.1 Marmoricola sp. | reverse complement strand
GAGCCCCAGCTCAATGCGGAGGTGTTCGCCGAGGACGGCCACTTCCTGGCGCGGGTGGACTTCCTCTGGCGCGAGGCACGGGTCATCGTCGAGTACGAGGGCGACCAGCACCGGACCGACCGCCGCCAGTGGCAGAGCGACATCCAGCGCACGCGACTGCTCGAGGCGCTCGGCTGGCGGGTCGTCCGCATCACCGCCGCAGACCTGCGCGGCGCCGGTCTGCGCCGACTCGTCGTGGAGCTCGAGCTCCTCCTGGGGTGAGTCCAGCTCGAGCTGCTCCCATGGTGCGTCGAGGTCCCAGACCTCGGCCCAAGACCCACCCTGTGGTCCGAGGTGTGGGACTTCGGGTCGCCGACGGGTATGGCGCGGGGTCGCCGCCGGTGGGACCCTGAGCCATGGCAGCCCCCACCGACCCGTTCGAGGGGTCCAACTTCATCGTCGAGATCGACGGCCAGGTGGGGAGCGCCTTCTCCCGGGTCGAGATCCCGCAGGCCGTGGTGGACGAGGTCGCCCACCGCTCCGGCAGCGACCGGACGTCTGCGTCGCGCAAGGCGCCCGGCCTGTCGCACTACTCCCACCTCGTGCTGACCCGGGGACTCACGACGAACCTCGATCTGTGGGCCTGGTGGAAGGCCGCTCGTGACGGTGACCCGTCGGTCGACAAGAACGTGCTGGTGCGGTTGCTGGATCCTGCCGGCTCGCCCGTGATGGCGTGGCAGTTCCGCAACGCCTTCCCCGTGGTCTATCGCCTCACGCCGCTCGACGCGTCGTCCAGCGACACGGTGCTCGAGACGGTCGAGCTGGCCTTCGACGGGATGGACGCCGAGGCCTGACCCGAAGTCCCAGACCTCGGCCCAAGGGTGACGTTGTGCGCCGACGTCCCAGACTTCGGACAAGAGCGGCGCGCCGAGGCCTGACCCGAAGTCCCAGACCTCGGCCCAAGGGTGACGTTGTGCGCCGAAGTCCCAGACTTCGAGAGTTGATGTGGTCGGGTCGGCGGGTCAGCGGGTGCGGGAGAAGCGCAGGGTGACCACCTGGAACGGTCGCAGGGCCAGCGTGACGCCCCCCTCGACCGCCTCGACACCTGCGGTCTCCAGCGGACGCTCCAGCAGGTCGACCGCCTCGACACCGGTGAACTCGAACCCGGCCAGCACCGTCGCCGAGCTCCGCGAACCCAGCGACTCGTACAACCGGACCACCACGTCCCCAGAACCGTCGTCGGCCAGCTTGATCGCCTCGACCACCGCCGACCCTGCACCCGATGCTGCACCCGCTGCTGCACCCGCTGCTGCACCCACGCCGGCAGCCGGGCCACCGTCGACGGTGACCAGTGGCTCGACGACGGCGCCGGAGCCGCGCACGACGCGAAGCGGCAGGTTGACGCGGTACCCCTCCCGGATGGCGTCGGCGATGTCGGCTCCGGCGACGACCGCATACCGCAGGTGGTGCACCCCGAGGTCGGCCACGGGGTCGGGGCTCTGGGGAGCCCGCAGCAGCGAGAGCCGGATCTGGCTGGTCGTGCCGCCGCCCTCTCGGTCGCGGCGGGTGACGTCGTGACCGTACGTCGAGTCGTTGACGACGGCCACGCCATACCCCGGCTCCCCGACGTGGACCCAGCGGTGGGCGCAGATCTCGAACTTCGCGGCGTCCCATGACGTGTTGGTGTGGGTCGGCCGGTGGACGTGGCCGAACTGCACCTCGGCGGTCGACCGCTCGCTCGTGACGTCGAGGTCGAACCCGGCCTTGAGGATCTTCTCGCGCTCGCGCCAGTCGACCTCGGTCTCGACGTCGACCCGCGGCTCGCCCGGGGTCAGGGTCAGCAGCTGGGTGATCGTGGACTCCCCGAACCGTCGCACCACCCGCACCCCGTCCGAGACCGCGGTCACCGACGAAGCCTCGGTGAGGTCGGTCCAGGTGCGGCGGTAGTAGGCGTCGACGTCCCAGGCATCGAAGTCGACGGGGGTGTCAGGGTGCAGCTGGAGCAGGTTGCCCGCGGCTCCGGGGGCCAGCGCCTCGCGCCCGCTGGCCGTGTCGACCACCGAGGTGAGCAGGCCGCGGGCGTCGACGACCGCCCGGACCAGTCCGTTCAACAGCACCCACCCGTCGCCATCGGGCGTGACCTCGACCGGTGCGACAGCCTCGCCGCGCGGACCGGCCCCGAGCCCGTCGACGCCTGCCCGCGCGTGCGGGCTCGCGTTGAACACCATCGCGTGGTCGCCCTCACCGGCCAGTGCCGCCTGCGCCTCCTCGATGATCGCGGTCAGCTCCTTCGCCACTGCGTCGTAGCTGGCGACGGCCTCGCGGTGCACCCACCCGATGGAGGAGCCGGGGAGGATGTCGTGGAACTGCTGCAGCAGCACCGTCTCCCAGCACTGCCGGAGCTCCTCGGTCGGGTAGGCCAGCCCCGTGCGGACGTCTGCTGTCGTGGCCCACAGCTCTGCCGCCCGGAGCAGGTGCTCGCTGCGCCGGTTGCCCTGCTTGGTGCGTAGTTGGGAGGTGTAGGTGCCCCGATGGGTCTCCAGG
>JBKJON010000427.1:0-4733 GCA_046595715.1 Marmoricola sp. | reverse complement strand
GCCTCAGCGCCGCGAGCTGGGGTACGCCGCGTCGCAGCTGTCCTCCATCGAGATCAACGGCTCCTTCTACTCACTGCAACGGCCCACGAGCTGGGCACGCTGGCACGCCGAGGTCCCTGACGACTTCGTCTTCGCGGTCAAGGGCGGGCGGGTTTCTCACCCACATGCTGCGGCTGCGCGACGTCGAGGTGCCGTTGGCCAACTTCTTCGCCTCCGGGGTGCTCGCGCTCGGGGGCAAGCTGGGGCCGATCCTGTGGCAGCTGCCGGCGACCTTCCTCTACGACGAGCAGGTCCTCACCGACTTCTGCGCGCTGCTGCCTCGCACCACGAGCGAGGCCGCCGAGCTCGCGGAGCACCACGACGACAAGGTCACCGGTGACAAGCTGTGGAGCGGCGAGGTGGAGGACCGGCCGATCCACTACGCCCTGGAGCCGCGCCACGAGGGCTTCGCCGCCGACGAGGCCGTCGCGCACCTGGCCGCGTGCGGATGGTCACTGGTCGTCGCCGACTCCGCCGGCACCTGGCCGAGGTTCGAGCGGGCGGTGGGGCCGGTCGTCTATGTCCGGTTGCACGGCGACACCGAGCTCTACGCCAGCGGCTACACCGACGAGGCGCTGGACGAGTGGGCCGAGAAGCTCAGGGGATGGACCTCCGAGGGTCGGGACGCGTTCGTCTACTTCGATAACGACATCTTGGGCTACGCACCCCACGACGCGAGGAAGTTGATGGCCAGGCTGGGGTGACGGGCCAGGGCGGGAGGAGGCCGTGAGCCCGCCCACACGGCCGTCGTGCCGAGGCTGCCGGGCCGTAGGGTCACCGCCATGAGCCGCGTGATGAACCTCTACGAGAAGATCCACTCGCTCCCCATCGTGGGGGAGCGCCTGTTCTCGTTCGCGTTCGCCCAGGCAGCGCCGTACTTCTGGAGCATCCGGCCGCGGTTCAAGGTGATCGAGCCCAACCACGCCGAGCTTGTCATTCCCAACCGACGCGGGGTGCACAACCACATCGGGACCGTGCACGCGATCGCGCTGTGCAACGGCCTCGAGGCGGCGATGGGAGCGCTGGCCGAGGCCACCATCCCCGGCGACCGGCGCTGGATCCCCAAGGGCATGGAGGTCAGCTACACCGCCAAGGCCACCACGGACATCACCTGCATCGCCGAGACCGACCCCGAGCAGTGGACCGGCGACGACCCTGACGTCCCGGTGCGGGTCCGAGGCGTCGACACGGGTGGCACAGTCGTCATCGAGGGCACCATCAGGCTCTGGGTCACCCAGAAGAAGCAGTAGCTCGCCGCCCGCCGTTCAGGCGACCCCGACGATCCCCGCATCGGCCGCGTGCCCGTCGCCGGTCGACTTGCCCGCCCGGCCGAGACGCCGCTCGACGTAGACGGCCAGGCGCGAGAGCGAGTAGTTGAGCAGGATGAAGATCAGTCCTGCCACGAACAGCGCCTGGATCGGGTTGTCGAGGTTGGCAGCGATCAGGTTGGACCGCCGCAGGAGCTCGATGTAGAGGGCCAGGATCGCTGCCAGCGAGGTGTCCTTGAGGACCACGACGAGCTGACTGATCAGGGCCGGCAGCATGGTGCGGAACGCCTGCGGCAGCTGCACCGACGTCATGGTCTGCACCGGCGTCATCCCGACGGCGAGGGCGGCCTCGGCCTGGCCGCTGGGCAGCGAGTTCACGCCGGCACGCAGGATCTCGGCGATGATCACCGAGTTGTAGAGGGTCAGCCCGATCACGAGGTACCACAAGCCGTCGGGTCCCGGCAGGGGTGAGACGTTGACGTTGAGCTGCAGGGTGACCCGCCACACGAAGAAGATGGTCACGATGACCGGCAGTCCGCGGAACAGCTCGATGAAGACGACGAGCGGGACTCGGAAGGCCGGCCGCACCAGGAGCCGGAGGCTGCCGAGCACGGTGCCGAGGATGAGTGCCAGGGTGATCGCGAGGCCCGCTGCGACCAGGGTGGCGCGCAGTCCGTCGAGGACCAGCTTCCAGACCGCCGCGAAGCTCTCGTTGCCGGGGTCGATGAACGGACCCCACAGGTCCATCGAGAACTGGCCCTGATCGTTGAGTCGCTTGAGCACGACTCCCACCAGGGCCAGGATCAGCACTGAGGCGACGATCGTGCCGATCAGCGACCGTCGGCGGGCACGGGGACCCGGGACGTCGTAGAGGACAGTGTCGGCGGCGCTCATCGGACGATCGCCACCTTGCGCTCGAGGCTCAGCAGCAACGCGCCCGCGGGCAGGGTGATCAGCAGGTAGCCGATGGCCACGCCGGTGAGCACGGGGAGGGCGGCGTACCCCTGAGCGCTGGTCAGGTTGTTGCCCACACTGAACAGGTCACCACCGACGCCGAAGGCGCCCACGACTGCGGAGTTTTTGAACATCGCGATGATCACGCTGCCCAGCGGGGGGATCGAGGTGCGGAACGCCTGCGGCAGGATCACCTGGCTCAGCGACTGGCCGAAGGTGAGACCGATGGCGCGGGAGGCCTCGGCCTGGCCGGCTGGCACCGAGTTGATGCCGGACCGCAGCGCCTCACAGACGAAGGCCGAGGTGTAGATCACCAGCCCGGCGACGCCGAAGAAGTAGAAGGACCGGTTGATGCCGATCTCGGGGAGTCCGAAGGCGAAGAAGAACAGCACCACGGTCAGCGGGCAGTTGCGGATCACGGTGACCCAGGCGGTGCCGAACCAGCGCAACGAGGGGATCGGTGAGACCCGGAAGGAGGCGATGACGGTGCCGATGACCAACGCGCCCACCATGCGCCACAGGCAGATGCCGAGCGATCGCAGGAAGCCCGACCAGAAGAGGTCGAGGTTGCTCGTGACTCCCTCCACGTGGCGACTCCTTGCGGTGTGTGGCGGATGACCTGCGTCGCGGAGCCCCGCGGGGCGCCGCAACGCAGGTCAGTGGACGGTCAGGAGCAGGAGTCCGCGGCGGGCAGCTTCGGGGTCTCGGAACCCTCGACCTTGCCGGCGGTGTCTTCCCACGCCTTGGTGTAGGCGGCCTCGTTGTCCTTGAGCGTCTTGTTGATGAACTCGCAGAACGCGACGTCGCCCTTCTTGATGCCGATACCGTACGGCTCCTCGGTGAACTGCTTACCGACCAGCTTGAAGGTGTCCTTGGCCTTGGAGACGAAGCCGAGCAGGATCACGTTGTCGGTGGTGACCACGTCGACCTGGCCGGTGCGCAGGGCGTCTGCGCACTTGTCGTACACGTCGAAGAGCACCAGCTGCTTCGGGTCGGCGAGGTAGGGCTTGATCTGCTCCGACGGGGTCGAGCCGGTCACCGAGCAGACCTTGGCGTCGGGGTTCGACTTGAGGTCCTCGGGGCCGTTGATCGTGCTGTTGTCGGTCTTGACCATCAGCTGCTGGCCGGCCTGGTAGTACGGTCCGGCGAAGGTGACCCGCTGCTTGCGCTCGTCGTTGATCGTGTAGGTCGCGACCACGAAGTTGACGTCGCCGTCCTCGATCACCTGCTCACGGATGGCGGAAGGGCTCTCCTTCCAGGTGATGCTGTCGGGCTTGATACCCATGGCGCCGGCGATGATCTTGGCGATCTCGACGTCGAAGCCCACGGGCTTGTCGTCGAGTCCCAGCAGGCCGAAACCGGGCTGGTCGAACTTCGTTCCCACGGTCACCTTGCCGGCGTCGGCCAGCTTGGCCATCGTCGTGCCGGACTCGAACTTCGGCGCGTCGGCGACCTTGGGCTCGGATCCGCCGCTGTCGCTGCCGCAGGCCGTGGCGAGCATCAGCGCACCGCCCACGAGAATGGTCTTGGTCCTGGTCAGTCTCATCGCTGTTCTCCTCTTTCGGGGTTGATGCGGCGGTCAGTGCTTGAGGATCTTGCCGAGGAAGTCCTTGGCCCGATCGGACTGGGGATTGGTGAAGAACTCCTCCGGGGTGTTCTCCTCGACGATCGCGCCGTCGGCCATGAAGACGACGCGGTCGCCCGCCGTGCGCGCGAAGCCCATCTCGTGGGTGACGACGATCATCGTCATGCCGCCCTGAGCGAGGTCGACCATGACGTCGAGGACCTCCTTGATCATCTCCGGGTCCAGCGCCGAGGTGGGCTCGTCGAAGAGCATCGCCTTGGGGTCCATCGCCAGGGCACGGGCGATCGCGACGCGCTGCTGCTGTCCACCGGAGAGCTGGGCGGGGTACTTGTCAGCCTGGTGCCCGACGCCGACCCGGTCGAGCAGCTCGCGGCCACGCTTGTCGGCCTCGTCCTTCTTCTTGCCCCGGACCTTGATCGGCCCGAGGGTGACGTTCTCGAGGATCGTCTTGTGGGCGAAGAGGTTGAAGCTCTGGAAGACCATGCCGACCTCGGCGCGCAGGGCGGCGAGCGCCTTGCCCTCCTCGGGCAGCGCCTCGCCGTCGAGGGTGATCGTGCCTTTGTCGATGGTCTCGAGACGGTTCACGGCACGGCACAGCGTGGACTTTCCCGAGCCGGAGGGCCCGATGACGACGACCACCTCGCCCTTGCCCACGGTCAGGTTGATGTCCTGGAGGACGTGCAACTCACCGAACCACTTGTCGACGCTGTCGAGGACGATGAGAGGCTCGAGGGTCGCCGTAGCGGACGCCCCGCCCTCCTGCTCAGGCTGGGTCATTCATCGACTCTAGGGATCCTCTGGGCGAGAGTCGAGCCGCGCGCGACTTCGTTGCACAGTGGTGACCCGGCCGTTCCACGTGATGTTCCTGACCGTTTGTCGCCGATCAG
>JBKJON010000359.1:0-2599 GCA_046595715.1 Marmoricola sp. | reverse complement strand
CGCACGCGCAGGTGACGACGACCACGCGCGGCGCTCTTGCTCTTGGAGCGCTTGATGATCAGTCCCATGGCTTACTTACCGGCCTTTCCGACCTTGCGGCGGATCTGCTCGCCGGCGTAACGGACGCCCTTGCCCTTGTAGGGCTCGGGCTTGCGCAGCTTGCGAATGTTGGCAGCGACCTCGCCGACGAGCTGCTTGTCGATGCCCTGGACACCGAGCCTGGTGGGCCCGTCGACGGTGAAGGTGATGCCGTCGGGAGCGTTGAACGTGATCGAGTGCGAGTAACCGAGCTGGAACTCCAGCTGGGTCGGGCCCTTGGAGAGCACCCGGTAACCCACGCCGACGATCTCGAGACGCTTCTCGTAGCCGTCGGTGACACCGACGACCATGTTGTGGATCAGTGAGCGGGTCAGGCCGTGCAGAGCCCTGCTCTCCCGCTCGTCGTTGGGACGCTTCACCTCGAGGCTGCCCTCACCGTTCTCCACGGTGAGGGGCCTGGCGACCGTGTGGCTGAGGGTCCCCTTGGGACCCTTCACCGTGACGGTCTGAGCCTCGACCTGTACGTCGACCCCGGACGGAACCGGGACGGGCAGCTTGCCAATTCGCGACATGTGCTATTCCTCCTGGTTCCTGGTCACCAGACGAAGGCGAGGACTTCCCCACCTACGCCCTTGCGGTTGGCCTGACGGTCGGTGAGAAGACCCTGGCTGGTCGAGATGATCGCGACGCCGAGGCCTCCGAGCACCTTGGGCAGCGCGGTGTGCTTGGCGTACACGCGCAGGCCGGGCTTGCTGATACGACGCACACCGGCGATGGAGCGCTCGCGGTTTCGGCCGTACTTCAGCTGGATGTCGAGGGTCTTGCCCACGACGTCCTCATGGTCCGAGACCTCGAAGGAGGTGATGTACCCCTCCTGCTTGAGGATCTCGGCGACGCCCTGCTTGAGCTTGCTGTACGGCATCGTCACCGAGTCGTGGTACGCCTGGTTGGCGTTGCGCAGACGAGTCAACATGTCTGCGATCGGGTCAGTCATGGTCATGGCCGGGTCGGCCCTTTCTCCACTCCGGTTTCGCCCTGCATCTCAGGACGACCTGTAGCGATCATTGTTTGTGATGGTCGATGAGGGCCTTGCGGCCCGTCTCGGAACCTCTACCAGGAGCTCTTGGTGACGCCAGGCAGCTCGCCCGCGTGGGCCATCTCCCGCAGGCAGATCCGGCACAGGCCGAACTTGCGGTAGACGGCCTTGGGGCGACCACAGCGCTGGCAACGGGTGTAGCCGCGCACTGCGAACTTGGGCTTGCGTGCGGCCTTGACCTTCAGTCCGGTCTTTGCCATGTCAGTTGCTCTCCTTGAACGGGAAACCGAGCTTCTTCAGCAGCGCGCGACCCTCGTCGTCGTTGGTCGCCGTGGTCACCACCGTGATGTCCATACCGCGTGAGCGGTCGATCTTGTCCTGGTCGATCTCGTGGAACATGACCTGCTCGGTGAGACCGAAGGTGTAGTTGCCACGACCGTCGAACTGGGCGTCCGAGAGTCCGCGGAAGTCACGGATGCGGGGCAGCGCCAGGGCGAGCAGCCGGTCCAGGAACTCCCACATGCGGTCGCCGCGAAGCGTCACGTGGGCGCCGATCGGCATCCCCTCGCGCAGCTTGAACTGGGCGATCGACTTGCGGGCCTTGGTGACCTGCGGCTTCTGGCCGGTGATCGCGGTGAGGTCCTTGACGGCACCCTCGATCAGCTTGGAGTCGCGAGCTGCCTCGCCGACACCCATGTTGACCACGATCTTGGTCAGGCCGGGGACCATCATCACGTTGGCGTAGCCGAACTGCTCGCGCATCGCGGGGACGATGTCGTCGCGGTAGCGGGCCTTCATGCGCGGCCCGGCCGTGTTCTCGGCCGACTTGTCGCTGTTGATCTCGGTCATTGCTTCAGTCATCAGATCTCGTCTCCGGACTTGCGGGAGATGCGCACGCTGCGCTCGGCCTGGTAGGTCGAGCCGTCAGGGCGACGCTTGGTGGTCTCCACGCGCTTGGAGCCGAGGCGGGTGATGCCCTTGCCGTCGACGACCATCACGTTGGAGATGTGGATCGGGGCCTCCGCGGTCACGATGCCGCCGGTGTTGCCGGCACGCCCACCCTGGTTGACCACCTTGGTGTGCTTCTTGACCCGGTTGACACCTTCGACGATCACCCGCTGCTCCTCACGGAGCACCTGGATGACCTTGCCTTCGGCACCCTTGTCCTTGCCTGCGATCACCTTGACGGTGTCGCCCTTCTTGATCTTGACACTCATCTCACAGAACCTCCGGGGCCAGCGAAATGATCTTCATGAACTTCTTCTCGCGCAGCTCACGGCCCACCGGACCGAAGATGCGCGTACCGCGCGGGTCGCCGTCCGGTTTAAGGATCACGGCTGCGTTCTCATCGAACTTGATGTAGGAACCATCCGGACGACGGCGCTCCTTGACGGTGCGCACGATCACGGCCTTGACGACGTCGCCCTTCTTGACGTTGCCGCCCGGGATCGCGTCCTTGACGGTGGCGACGATGACGTCGCCGATGCCGGCGTAGCGCCGACCGGAGCCACCGAGCACGCGGAT
>JBKJON010000251.1:0-2870 GCA_046595715.1 Marmoricola sp. | reverse complement strand
TCGAGGCCGAGAACGACTGGCACTCCCACCGCTCTGCCGACACCGCACAGATGCCGCGCATCACCGCCGACATGAAGGCTCCGCCGCCGCCGTCTCGGGCACGCTCCTACGTGGACGGCCTGTTCCGCGGCTGAGCTGGGTGCGCGTGCTCCGAGACCTCACAGGTCGTGGAAGGTCTCGATCTCCGCGCCCAGCTCGTTGAGCCTGTCGGCCAGGCCCTCATAGCCGCGGTGGATCACGTACGTCGAGCGCAGCACCGAGGTGCCCTTCGCCGCGAGCATGGCGAGCAGGATCACCACCGCAGGGCGCAGAGCCGGCGGACACACGACCTCGGTTCCCGACCATCGCGTGGGCCCTTCGATCATCACCCGGTGTGGATCCATCAGGGTCACCTTGCCGCCGAGCTTGTTCAGCTCGGTCAGATAGATGGCGCGGTTCTCATAGACCCAGTCGTGCAGCATCGTCTGGCCCTGGGCCGTTGCGGCGATGATCGCGAAGAAGGGCAGGTTGTCGATGTTGAGGCCGGGGAACGGCATCGGGTGGATCTTGTCGATGGGGGAGCGCAGGATCGAGTGCAGCGTGCTGACATCGACCAGACGCGTGTGCCCGTTGGCGACGAGGTACTCCTCGGAGAGGCGGTAGCGAAAACCCATCTCCTCGAGCACGGCGAGCTCGATCTCCATGAACTCGATCGGGACCCGCTTCACGGTGATCTCGGAGTCGGTGACGATCGCCGCGGCGAGCAGTGACATCGCCTCGATGGGATCCTCGCTGGGGGAGTAGTCGACGTCCACGTCGATCTCCGTGCAGCCGGTCACCACGAGCGTCGTGGTGCCGATGCCCTCGATGCGGACACCGAGCTTCTGCAGGAAGAAGCAGAGGTCCTGCACCATGTAGTTCGAGCTCGCGTTGCGGATGGTGGTCGTGCTGTCGCACAGCGCGGCCGCCATCAAGGCGTTCTCGGTGACGGTGTCACCGCGCTCGATCAGCACGATGGGACGGGTCGGGACGATGCCCGTCTGCAGCAGCGCGTGGTAGCTGCCCTCGGTCGCCTTCACCTCCAGGCCGAAGGGGCGCAGCGCGGTCATGTGCGGTTCCACGGTGCGGCTGCCGAGGTCGCAGCCACCGGCGTAGGGCAGCTCGAAGTCGCTCGTCCGGTGCATCAGCGGACCCAGGAACATGATGATCGACCGGGTACGCCGGGCTGCCTCGGCGTCGATCGCGCTCAGGTCGAGGTTCGCCGGCGGGGTGATCTCGAGGTCGTTCTCGGCGTTGAGCCAGCGCGCCTTCACCCCGATGCTCTCCAGCACCTCCAGCAGCCGGTTGACCTCCTCGATGCGGGCGACACGCCGCAGCGTCGTACGACCACGGTTGAGGAGGGTCGCGCAGAGAAGGGCCACCCCGGCGTTCTTCGAGGTCTTGACCTCGATCGAGCCGTGCAAGGTGGTGGGACCTGTCACCCGCAGGTGCGTCGGGCCCTGGCCGATGCTGACCAGAGGGGAGTCCAGCGCCTCACCGATGCGCGCGAGCATGTCCAGGGAGAGGTTCTGGTGCCCCCGTTCGATGCGGTTCACCGCGCTCTGGCTGGTGCCGAGCACCTCCGCCAGCTGTTGCTGCGTCCACCCGCGGTGCTTGCGCGCGTCGCGGATCAGGTTGCCGATTCGTCCTAGGTAGCCCTCAGTCACGGCGCGACTGTATCTCAGATATGAGATAAGGCAGCACGTGTCAGGATGCGTGTCATGAGAGTCACAACCATCCACGGCCCCCGCGACATCCGTCTCGAAGAGCGGCCCACGCCCACCATCGACGTCCCGACGGACGCGATCATCAAGGTCTCCGCCGGCTGCATCTGCGGCTCCGACCTGTGGCCCTACCGCGGCGAGAACGACATCACCGCGGGAATGACGATCGGACACGAGATGATCGGCGTGGTCGAAGACGTGGGCTCCGAGGTGCGGTCGTTCAGACCGGGCGACTTCGTCATCGTCCCCTTCTGTCACAGCGACAACACCTGCGCGCACTGCCGGGCGGGCATGACCTCGGGCTGCGTGAACGTCGCGATGACCACTGGCGGCCAGGGGGAGTACGCCAAGGTCACCCAGGCCGAGGGAAGCCTGGTCAAGACCGACGGGATGCCCGACGCCTCGATGCTCCCCGCCCTGCTCACGCTCTCGGACGTCTTCCCCACGGGATGGCACTGCGCGGTGGCGGCCAGGGTGAAGCCGGGGGACACCGTCGTGGTCGTCGGTGACGGAGCGGTCGGTCTGTGCGCGGTCCTCGCCGCGGCCCAGATGGGGGCCGAGCGGGTGGTGGCGATGTCACGTCACGAGGACCGCCAGCAGATCGCGCGGCGGTTCGGTGCGACCCACGTCGTCGCCGAGCGCGGCGCGGAGGGCGTCGAGCGGATCATGGAGCTCACCGACGGTGTCGGTGCGGACGCCGTCCTGGAGTGCGTCGGCACCCACGACTCAATGGTGCAGGCGTTCGGCTCCGCGCGTCCTGGCTCGATGGTGGGTTTTGTCGGCGTACCTCACGGAGTCGAGCTTCCGCTGCGCCGGATGTTCAGCAAGAACATCGGACTGGCCGGGGGAATGGCCCCGGTGCGCACCTACCTGCCCGAGCTGCTCGAGCTGGTGACCTCCGGCGCGGTCGACCCCGGCCTGGTCTTCGACTCCCGGATGCCGCTGGACCAGGTGGCCGAAGGGTACCGCGCCATGGACGAGCGACGCGCGATCAAGGTCTACCTCGAGGTCTGAGGACAGCCTCGAGGCGCCGGGGGATACGGTCGAGCCATGAGTAACAGCGACCAGCTCCAGCCCGAGGACAGCCTGGACGACCGCGGGATCGAGGACGTGCTCGACGAGGGCTAC
>JBKJON010000018.1:0-8232 GCA_046595715.1 Marmoricola sp. | reverse complement strand
GGCAACGTCCGCGGCGCCTTCTGGGTGGTCGACACCCTGCTCGCCGGTGGGTACGACGGACCGGTGCACTTCGACTTCAAGACCCCGCGCACCGAGGACGACAAGGGCGTCTGGGTGGCCGCCGAGGCGTGCATGACCAACTACCTCATCCTGCGCGAGAAGGCGCTCGCCTTCCGGGCAGACACCGAGGTGCAGAGCGCCCTCGCCGACGCCCAGCTGCCCGAGCTGGCCACGCCGACCCTCTCGGAGGGTGAGAGCTGGAGCGACATCGAGGCCGCCGAGGTGCCCGACGTCGAGACCATCGGCGCCCAGGGCATGGCCTTCGAGCGTCTCGACCAGCTCGCGCTCGAGCACCTCTACGGCGTGCGCTCCTGACCGTGCCGAACGATGCCGGACCAGCGGCCACCGACGAGGTCCGTCGCCGCAACACCGCCCTGGTGATGCGGCTGCTGCGTGACTCCGGCACCCTCAGCAGGGCCGAACTCGCGCGCCGGTCGGGGCTGGCGAAGGCCACGATCGGCACGATCGTGAACCAGCTCGAACGGGCTGGGGCAGTAAGCGCCGGCGAGACCGAGTCCAGCGGCCGGGGGCGTCCCAGCACGCCCCTGGTCCTGGCCGGCCGGTCGCTGGCCGGCCTCGGGATCGAGATCAACGTCGACTACACGGCCGTCACCGCCGTCGACCTCGCGGGGCGAGAGCTGTTCTTCGAGGAGCGCAGCCTGGATCGGGGCGCCCGCCGGCTGGAGGAGGTCGTCGCCCTGGTGCGTGGCGAGGTCGAGCGCCTGGCCGCCGACGGGGTCGAGCTCCTGGGTCTGACCGTGGCCGTCCCCGGCCTCGTCGACCGGGTCCGTGGCGTGGTCGTCGACGCCCCCAACCTGGGGTGGTCCGAGGTGGCCCTGGGCCGCGCTCTCACGAGCGAGCTGGGCACCGACCTCCCCGTGGCGGTGGACAACGACGCGAACTGCGCGGCCCGGGCCGAGAGCATGTTCGGCGTCGCGGTGGGCGTGGAGGACTTGGTCTACCTGACCGGCACCGTGGGTCTCGGCGCCGGGATCGTCTCCGGCGGGCAGGTGCTGCGTGGTTCGCGCGGGCTCGCAGGCGAGGTCGGCCACCTCCGGATCGGCGACGACCGGCACCTCTGCGCCTGCGGGCGCACCGGATGCTGGGAGGCCTTGGCCGGGTTGCGGGCGCTCGAGCAGGCGACCGGTGTGGCCGTGGCCCCGGGCGAGGACCCGGTGTCGTACGCCGAGCGCCTCGCCGGGCTGCCCGAGGCCCGGCCCGGTCTCTCGAGCGTCGGCCAGGCCCTCGGCCGGGGGGTGGCGCAACTCGCCTTGACGCTCGACCCGCGCATGGTCGTGCTCGGAGGTGCGTTCGTGCCGCTGGGCGCGATGCTCGTCCCGGAGGTGGAGAGGGCACTCGACGGGACCTTCACGGGCAACGGCTGCACGGTCGCCCTGAGCACCCTGGGGCTGCACGCCGCCTCGGTAGGAGCGGCAGTGGACGCCCTGGACGAGGTCTACGCCGGTCGGCGCTCACTGCCCTGCTAGCAGGACCCCAGCCCGGGATCGCGCCCCTGGCCACCTGGGCCTGGGTCGCCTAGGCCCAGCGGCTCAAGGCGTGCCCCGAGACGCTCGAGCGGGCCTACCGGGCTCTCGCCCCGTAGACCCGCTCGGCTGGTCCGCCCGGTCCTGGTGGCAGCTCAGCCGCGGCCGCTGCTGGAGCGGGCCCGGCGTGAGACCGAGTCGATGGCCACTGCAAGCAGCAGCACTGCACCGGTGACCATGAAGCGGACCGACGAGTCGACCCCGAGCAGGTTCAGGCCGGTGATGATGGCCTGGAGCACGATGATCCCGAGCATCGCCGAGTACGCCGAGCCACGGCCACCGAACAGCGAGGTGCCACCGATCACCGCAGCCGCGATCGCGGTCAGGTTGGTGTCACCGGTGCCGCTGCTCTGTGACACCGAGGTCAGCCGGGCGGCAGCCAGCAGGCCGCCGATCGCCGCGAAGGTCGAGCACAGCACGAACACCGAGGTGTAGATCCGGCCCACCTTGATGCCCGAGCGGCGTGCCGCCTCCTCGTTGCCACCCACCGCGAAGACGTGGCGACCCCAGCGGGTCTTGCGCAGCGCAACGTCCATCGCCACGACCATCGCCACGAACAGCACCCACAGGTAGCTCCATCCGCGGCCGGTGCCCTGCTGCATGTACCACGTGAGGAACACCAGTCCGAGCGTCATCGCCCCCGTCTTGACGATCAGCAAGATCATCGACGGGGGGCTCAGCTCGGCCTTCCGACGACGCTGGATGCCCAGGAAGTGCGCCACGAAGTACGCCGCCGCGATCGCGATCACCAGGATGTAGGACGCCACCCCGCTGACGTAGCCGCGGGCGAACGACACCAGTGCCGAGTCGTTCGGCAGGTTGATCGTGCCCTGCGAACCGAGGACATAGAGCAAGAGTCCCTGGAAGCCCAGGAGACCCGCGAGGGTGATCACGAAGCTCGGCACCCCGAGCCGGACGTAGAGCACCGAATACAACCCGCCGATCACGCTACCGGCCGCGATGCCCGCCAGCAGTGCGAGCAGCAGGGGCTGGTCGTGACGCACCAGCTGCACCGTGGTGACCACGGAGGCCAGGCCGCTGACCGAGCCCACCGACAGGTCGATCTCGCCGAGCAGCAGCACCAGCACGATGCCCAGGGCGATGATCCCCAGTGGCGCCGCGAACCGGGTGATGCTGACCAGGCTGAACGACGAGAGGAACGCCGGCTCCTGGATGTAGAAGAACAACGAGATCACGACCAGGCCGAGGATGACCGGGAAGTTGCCCAGGTCACCGCCCTTGATCCGGTTGACCGTGGCGTCCCACCAGCCACGTAGGCCGGCGTGCTGGATCAGTCGTTCGTCGGTCATGTCGGCTGGAACGGGAACCGCGGGGCCCGACTCGTCCTCGATCGCCGGTGTGGTCTGGTCGTTCATGAGGTCTCTCCCCGTCGCTTGCTGCGTTCGGCCACGACGTTGTCCGAGGCGCCGGTGATGGCGGCGACCAGCTGCTCGGTCGAGGCCTCCTCGACGTTGAACTCCGCGGAGTTGCGGCCGAGCCGCATCACCACGATCCGGTCGGCCACGGCTTGCACGTCGGCCATGTTGTGGCTGATCAGGATCACGCCCAGTCCCTGCTCACGGAGTCGCTCGACGAGGTTCAGCACCTCGGCCGTCTGGGCGACGCCCAGGGCGGCCGTGGGCTCGTCGAGCATGACCACCTTGGGTGCGCCCACCAGGCTGCGAGCGATCGCGACGGTCTGGCGTTGTCCACCGGACAGCGCCGCGATCGGGATCCGCACCGAGGGGATCTTGGCGGAGAGCGAACGCAGCAGCCGCCACGACTCCTTCTCCATCGAGACCTCGTCGATCAAGCCGTTGAGCAGGTGTTCCTGGCCGAGGTAGAGGTTCGCAACGACGTCGAGGTTGTCGCACAGGGCCAGGTCCTGGAAGACCGTGGCGATGCCGAGGTCCTGTGCGTGTGACGGGCCCCTGGGGGTCACCGGCTTGCCGTCGAAGGTGATGGTTCCGCTGTCGGCCGTGTAGACGCCCGAGATCACCTTGACCAGCGTGGACTTGCCGGCGCCGTTGTCCCCGACCAGGGCGACGACCTCTCCGGCACGAACGTGCATGTGCACGTCGGTCAGCGCCTGGACGGCGCCGAACCGCTTGTTCACGCCGGTCAGGGACAGGACTGCGTCCCTGACCGGCATGTCGTTCGCGAGCGCCGCGGACATCAGGAGAGTCCAGCCGCCTTGCAGGCGTCGGCGTACTCGGCGGTGCAGATGTCGCTGGCCTTCCAGAGACCGTCCTTGACCACGGTGTCGGCGACGTTGTCCTTGGTGACGGCGATCGGGTCGAAGATGAACGACTTGACGCCCTTGTAGTCGGTGGTCTCCCCGACGTCCTTGCCCTTGGCGAGGTTCACCGCGACCTCGGCAGCCTTGTTGGCCTCCGTGGGGTAGGGCTTGTAGACCGTCATCAGCTGGTCGCCCGCGATGATGCGCTGGATGGCAGTGAGCTCGGCGTCCTGACCGATCACGGGCGGGATCTTCTTGAAGACACCCCTCAGGGCTGCGATCACGCCGCCGGCCTGGCCGTCGTTGGCGGCGTACACGCCGTTGATCTGGTCGGGCTTGAACTTGCCGAGCTGGTCGGAGACGAACTTCTGGGCGTTGTCCGGGCTCCAGTCGGGGTTGTCGTAGGCCGTGGTCAGCAGCTTGACGCCCGACTTCTCGAAGACGCTGTTGGCGCCGGCCTTGAACTGCGCCGCGTTCGGGTCGCTGGGTGCGCCGTTGAGCTGCAGTAAGCCGCCCTTGTTGCCCATGGCGTCGACGAGGGCCTGCGCCTGGAGCTTGCCGACGGTCTCGTTGTCGAAGGACATGTAGTAGTCGGCGCCCGGGATGAAGCGGTCGTAGGCGATGACCTTGGCGCCCGAGTCGTGCGCGGTCGAGACCATGCCGCCGGCTCCGTCGCCGTTGACCGGGTCGAGCACGATCGTCTTCGCCCCTGCAGCGACGGCTGCGTCGAGCTGCTGGGACTGCTTCTGCTCGTCCTGGTCGGCGTTGTAGTACTTCACCGTGCAGTCGCTGCACAGCTCCTTGACCTTCGCCTCGAAGAGAGGCTTGTCGAAGGCCTCGTAGCGGGTGGTCTTGGTCTCGGGGAGCATCAGCGCGATGGTGTCGGAGCTCTTGCTGGAGCTGCCGCTGTCTGAGCTGTTGGGGCTGCCGCAGGCGGCGACGCCACCGAGGCCGATCATCATCACTGCACCGCCGACGATGACTCGTCGCAAGGAGTTCGACACTGGGATTCCTCCTGGAGTTGGGACCTGGGGTCTGACCCTCAAAGTGTCGTCGATCACAGACTTGTCGTCAAGACCTGAACACAAAAAGTCTCTATCGATCGATCTGGCCATTCTCGTGCACACTCTTGACTGCAACAGGCGTGGTGAAGCATTGTTTGCCACATGCCAGTCCACGCGCGCATCTCGGGCTCGGATCCCCCGGGCTCCGCGACGTCCTTGCGTCTGGCCAACCAGCGGCGGGTGCTCGCCACCCTGCTGGAACACGGCTCCGAGGTCGTCACCCAGACCGCCCTGATGCGCGAGACCGGCCTTGCCGCAGGCACCGTGTCGAGCATCGTGCGCGAGCTCACCGCTCACGACATCGTCACCACCGTGCCCGGGTCTGGCCGGCGCGGTACCACCGTGCGTCTGGCGCGAGGCGCGGGACTCGCAGTCGGGATCGACTTCGGGCATCGACACCTCTCGGTGGTGCTGGGCGACATGGCCGGCCATGTCCTGGGCGAGTCCCGGGTAGGCGTCGACGCCGCTCTGACCCCCGAGGTGGGCCTCGAGCGAGCCAAGCAGCTCCTAGAAGGGCTCCTGGCCAGACACGGTGCGTCGCGCGGGGAGGTGCGCAGCATCGGCATGGGGCTCCCTGCTCCGATCACCGACGACGTGGTGCTGGCCTCCGCAATCCTGCCCGCCTGGGAAGGACTGAACGTGCGCGAGGCGGCCGAGGCGGTACTGGGGCCGGTGGTGCATGTCGAGAACGACGCCAACCTTGGCGCGCTGGCCGAGCACCGGCGCGGCCTGGGCCGGGGCCACGACCACCTCATCTTCGTGAAGGTCTCCTCGGGCGTGGGAGCGGGCTTGATCCTCGACGGTCACCTCTTCCACGGGGCCAACGGCACGGCCGGCGAGATCGGCCACCTCACCCTCGACGAGCAGGGTCCCCTGTGCAGGTGTGGCGGCCGTGGCTGCCTCGAGGCGTACGCCGCCACGGGAACAGCCCTGTCAATGATGGCCGAGCAGCTGCCCACCGCGGGGATCGACGACGTCATCGAGGCCGCCCGGGCAGGCAACGTCTCGGCGTTGCGAGTCTTCGAGGACGCCGGACTGCACCTCGGCTGGGGACTCGCCGCCGTCACCAACCTGATCAACCCGGGTGTGATCCTGGTCGGCGGCGACATGTCCCACGCCGGTGACCTCGTCCTGGACTCGGCACGGCTCGGGCTGCGCAGGCACGTTCTCGCCGGGGCGAGTGCCACGCCGGTGCTCGTGGCCTCCCTGGGGGACCGGGCATCTGCAGTTGGCGCCCTCCAGCTGGCCATCGAGGCCACCGACCTGCTCCCGGACGCCGGCGGCTGACCAACGCTCAGCGCAGGGTGACCGGCACGGACTCGACGCCGTAGACGATGCTCAGCATTCGGTAGTCCAGGTCCTCCGAGGGGACCGCGAGGTGCATGTCCGGGAAGGATCTGGCCAGGGCCGGGAAGGCCATCTTCAGCTCCATCCGGGCCAGCTCGGCGCCCACACAGCGGTGGAAGCCGTAGCCGAAGGCCAGGTGGGAGGTGGTGGAGCGGCGGGCGTCGACGCCCTCACCGGGGGTGGCCCGCGGGTCGCGGTTGGCGGCCGGGAGGGAGCAGACGATGACCGAACCGGCAGCGATCTCCTTGCCGCCGACGATCACGTCATGCTTCACGAAGCGCGGGAACGCCACCTGCACGACGGAGAGCAGCCGCAGCAGCTCGTCCACGATCGGACCCGCACTGTCGGGGTCCTCGATCAGCCGCTTCCACAGCTCACGGTTCTCGAGCAGCACGGCGGTGCCCAGCGCCAGCATGGAGGCGCTGGTCTCCAACCCACCGGTGAACACCCCGTCGGCGAGGCCGCCCAGGTCGAAGTCGTTGATCTCGTCGCCGTGCTCCCGGATGATCTGGCCGATCAGGCCCGGCCCGGGGTTGGCGCGCTGTCGTGCGGTCTCGGCCAGCAGGAACTCGCGCGAACCGCCGATCGCCCCGATGGAGCTCTGTGCGCCCTTGGAGATGTCGAACCGGGCGGTCGCGAGCATGCTGAACCTCTCGCGCTTCTCGTCGGGAAGGCCGAGCAGGTCACAGATGACGAGGAACGGGATCGGGAAGGCGAACGTCGGGACCAGGTCGACGGTCCCGGACTGCTCACCCGCCTGCTCGATCTCGGCGATCTGCTTGTCCACGATCGAGGCGATGCCGGGGCGGATCCGCTCCAGGCGGCGCATCGTGAACTCGGGTGTCAGCAGCCGCCGGAACCGGGTGTGGTCCGGTGGGTCGGTGAAGCCGAGACCGCCGAAGTCACCCTCGGTGGTCGAGCCGCTCCTGCCCATGTAGGGCCGGATGTCGGTGGAGTACGACGTGGCGTCGTTCAGCACCTGCCGTGACTCTGCATCACCGGTGACCAGCCAGACGTCCAGACCCAGCAACGAGGCGAGCTTCTGGACCGGGTCCTCGTCGCGCAGGGCCGAGAGCCGGGGGCTCGGCGCCATGACGTCACGCTTCAGCGGCCACGACAGGTTGTCGGGCACCTTGTCGAGGCGCGAGAGGTCGATCCCACCCGCCCGGGCGATCAGGCGGGTACGCACTGCCTTCTTCACCGACGTGACCAGGCTCATCGCGCACCCCCTTCGCTAGTCGACACCGGTGCAGAGTCTACGAAGTCCACGGACCGATGGGCATCAGGGACACCCCTGAGCGGTCTGGTCCACTCCCCCGGGATCGCGTCCGACCACGGTGGGAGGGCCCGTCACTCCCACTCGATGGTGCCGGGCGGCTTGCTGGTGATGTCGAGGGTGACCCGGTTGATCTCGGGGACCTCGTTGGTGATCCGGGTCGAGATGGTCTCCAGGACGTCGTAGGGCACCCGCGCCCAGTCGGCGGTCATCGCGTCCTCCGAGGTCACCGGTCGCAGCACGATGGGGTGGCCGTAGGTGCGGCCGTCGCCCTGGACGCCGACGGAGCGTACGTCGGCCAGCAGCACCACCGGGAACTGCCAGATGTCGCGGTCGAGCCCCGAGCGGGTCAGCTCCTCGCGGGCGATCGCGTCGGCCGCCCGGAGGATGTCGAGCCGCTCCCGGTTGACTGCCCCGACGATGCGGATGGCCAGGCCGGGGCCCGGGAACGGGTGCCGCCAGACCATCGCCGCCGGCAGGCCGAGCTGCTCGCCGACGAGGCGGACCTCGTCCTTGAACAGCGTGCGCAGGGGCTCGATCAGCTCGAACTCGATGTCGTCGGGCAGCCCGCCGACGTTGTGGTGCGACTTGATGTTGGAGGTGCCGGCTCCCCCGCCGGACTCGACCACGTCGGGGTAGAGGGTGCCCTGGACCAGGAAGGCGACCTTGGTGCCCTCGGCGGCCCCCCGCTCCAGCGCCGGG
>JBKJON010000558.1:0-3146 GCA_046595715.1 Marmoricola sp. | reverse complement strand
GCAGCAACGTTGCGCAGACCTTCGCGCACCATCGCCTGGGCCAGAACCGTCGCCGTCGTGGTGCCGTCTCCGGCCACGTCGTCGGTCTTCTTGGCAACTTCCTTGACCAGCTCTGCGCCGATCTTCTCGAACGGGTCCTCGAGCTCGATCTCCTTGGCGATGCTCACACCATCGTTGGTGATGGTGGGGGCTCCCCACTTCTTCTCGAGTACGACGTTCCGGCCCTTGGGGCCGAGTGTGACCTTCACGGCGTCGGCGAGGATGTTCATCCCACGCTCGAGTCCGCGACGGGCCTCCTCGTTGAAAGCAATCAGCTTCGACATGGCTCTTGGTGATTCCTCACGCTTAAGAGATGGGTGGCCGTCGTCGTCGCCCGCGACGGACGGTCCGGGCTGACCCGGCGGACCCTTCCCGCCAGCGCCTTCGAACCTCGACTCGGACGGCCGTGGATCGGTGTAGTTCTGTCACTCTCACAGGGAGAGTGCCAACTGCATTTTTAGCACTCGACCCAAGCGAGTGCAAACGGTCGACGCACCGGATTCGGTCGGAATCCTCAGACGACCTCGTCCGCGCGGAGCTCGTCGGCGACCTCGGACTCCCGTTCCGGGGCCAGCCGCGCGTGGGTGCGGCCGTAGGAGAAGTAGATGACCAGCCCGACGACCAGCCGCACGAGGAACCGCAGCCACGTCTCCACCGCCAGGTTCGACATCGGTCCCAGGCACGTCACGGCAGAGATGATCGGCAGCAACGGGACCTTGGGGTCCTGAACGGCCGCTCCATGTTGGGCTCGGTACGCGTGGGTCTTGGCCTCGACACCGGTCAGCACGAAGATGGCGTTGCCGATGACGATGGCGATCCCGAAGTCCATCAGGTCGCGGGCAGTGAGCTGCGTGGCGAGCCCGTCGGTGCCCTCGTCACGCCCGTCGTCCGGGTGGATGACGGTGTTGACGTCCTTGGTCCGTGTGATGCCGGTCTTCTCCGCCGAGGGAAACCCACCGCCCTGTTCATTGTTCACCGCAACCTGTTCCGGGGTGAGCTCCCCGTCGCCGGCGGCACAGAACGTGCCCGCCATCCGCTGGTTGGACCCGCCCGCGGATGGATAGTCCGAGACGTTTCCGTCGTCCTTCGAGCGAAATGACGACGGGAGCGTCTCGGACTATCCAGAGGTCCGGGGCCCTAGTGGGAGCTGATCCGGGCGAGCACGAGGTCGGCGAAGGCGTCCGCGTTCTGGGCAGGAGTACGACGGGTCAGGGTGTCGCGGCGCTCACCGGTCGGCGTGCTCGGGCGGGAAGCCGCCCGTCGCGATCGGTCCCCAGGACTCGATGGTCACCCGGATCAGGGACTTGCCCTGGTCGCGCATGGCCTGGCGGTACTCGTCCCAGTCGGGGTGCTCACCGGAGATGCTGCGGAAGTAGTCGACCAGCGGCTCGACGGAGTCGGGCTGGTCGAGGACCTCGGCCGTGCCGTCAAGCTGCACATAGGGACCGTTCCAGTCGTCGCTGTGGACCAGCACGGTCACGGCGGGCTGGCGCTTGAGGTTGGCGACCTTCGCACGCTGCGGGTACGTCGAGATGACCAGGCGTCCCTCGGCGTCGACGCCGGCGGTCACCGGCGAGACCTGGGGGCGACCGTTCCTGCGGGTCGTCACGAGCGTGACGTTGTGTCGCGGTCGCACGAAGTCGAGCAGCTCGGCCCGATCGACGTGGTCGGTGGTGGCGATGTCACGAGGCATGCTCGTCAGTCTGCCGCAGGCTCCCATCTCGGCCGAGGTGGGTGTGCCACGATGATCGGGATGGAGTCGCAGCGCGCGGTGGGCCGGTTGGTCGTCCACGAGTACGGCAACCCCGAAGGCCCGGTGCTCCTGGTGCTGCACGGGCTCACCGACTCGGGCCAGTGCTGGGGCGACCTTGTCCAGCAGCTCGGCTCGACGTACCGGATCGTGGCGCCGGACTCGCTGGGCCACGGGCTCTCGACCCGCTTCACGTCCGAGGAGCTTGCCTCCGCCGACCCGGCCGAGGTGATGTACGCCGCGACCGAGGCCGTGCTGAGCGAGGTTGCGCCAGTCGGCGGAGCACTGCTGCTCGGCCACTCGATGGGTGGTGGGATGTCGGCCGCACTCACCGCCCGCCGCCCGGACCTCGTGCGAGCCGTCGTGCTCGAGGACCCCACGTGGCTCGACGACCCACCCTGGCGTGATCCCGAGGAAGGGATCCGCCAGCACCTGGCCGACGTGCGCCTGGGCGCCGAGGACCCGGAGGCCGCTCTCGGCCTCGGACGCGCGGACCATCCCACCTGGCCGGAGATCGAGCTCGGGCCGTGGGTGGAGGCCAAGACCGCCGCCGACACCGGGTTCCTGCGCACCGGGCGCGCGGTTCTCGACGTCCCGTGGCGCAAGATCGCAGCGGACCTGCGGCGACCCACGCTCGTCGTCACCGGAGACACCGACGTGATCATCACCGAAGAGGTGGTCGAGGACATCCATTCTCTCGACAACCCGGTGATCGAGGTCCGCGTCGTCAGCGGCGCGGGTCACTGCGTGCGGCGCGAGGCCCGCGACGCCTTCCACGCGGTCGTCGACCCCTGGCTGGCGCAGCAGGTCGAGTCACGCACCAGCTGAGGCGGCTCAGCCCCCGGCGACCGCGGGGATGATGCTGATCTTGACGCCCTCGGGCGTGGGGCTGGAGAGGCCCTCGATGAAGCGCACGTCGTCGTTGCCGACGTAGACGTTGACGAACCGACGGATCTGGCCGGCGTCGTCGAGGACCCGGGCCTTGATGCCGTTGTGGTTGGCCTCGAGGTCGTCCAGGACCTCGGCCAGGGTGCCGCCCTCCGCCGTGACCTCGGAGACGCCGTCGGTGTAGGTGCGCAGGATGGTGGGGATCCGGACGTGGACGCTCATGGGTCTCTCCTCGAGATCGGTGAGTGGGTGCGGCAGGTGGAGACGCTCAGATGATGCCGGAGGCCGTGAACGCGGCGTACGACGGCTCGATGGTCGCCACGGGGCCTACCAGGTCGGAGACCGCGTCGAGCGTCTTCAGGCCGTGACCGGTGTTGATGACGACCGTCTCGAGGCTGGTGTCCAGCTGGCCGGTCTCGACCAGCTGGACACCAGCCTCGAGACGGTCGTCATCAACACCGGTCACGGC
>JBKJON010000551.1:0-4203 GCA_046595715.1 Marmoricola sp. | reverse complement strand
CCGCGCTGGTCGACGAGCACGTCGAGGAGCTCGCCGAGCTGGAGGTACGCAATTCCGGTCACACGTGGGGCAACGCCACGTGGGAAGCCGGCAACGTACGCGATGTCCTCAACTATTACTCCGCCGCTCCGGAGCGGCTGACCGGCCACCAGATACCCGTCGCCGGTGGCATCGACGTGACGTTCCACGAGCCGCTCGGCGTCGTCGGGATCATCGTGCCGTGGAACTTCCCGATGCCCATCGCGGGCTGGGGGTTCGCGCCGGCGCTCGCCGCCGGCAACACGGTCGTGCTCAAGCCGGCCGAGATCACCCCGCTCACGGCGATCCGGCTCGGTGAGCTCGCCTTCGAGGCCGGCCTTCCGGAGGGCGTCCTCACCGTCATCCCCGGCCGGGGGTCCGTGGTCGGCGAGCGGTTCGTGACGCACCCGGACGTCAGGAAGGTCTGCTTCACCGGGTCGACCGTGGTCGGCAAGCAGATCATGCGCGGCTGCGCCGACCAGGTGAAACGGGTGACCCTCGAGCTCGGCGGCAAGAGCGCGAACATCGTCTTCGCCGACACCGACGTGGCAGCAGCGGCGGCGAGTGCGCCGTACGCCGTGTTCGACAACGCCGGTCAGGACTGCTGTTCCCGGTCGCGGATCCTCGTGCAGCGCTCCGCCTACGACGAGTTCGTCGGACATCTCGAGGAGTCGGTGAAGAAGCTGCGCGTGGTCGACCCCACGCGGGACGACAGCGAGATGGGTCCGATGGTCTCGGCCGCCCAGCGGGACTCGGTGCAGCGCTACATCGACGGCGCCACCGTCGCCTTCACCGGTTCCGCCCCCGACGGTGACGGCTACTGGCTGCCGCCCACGGTGGTCGAGTCGGCGTCGACGGACGAGGCGGTGTGGCGCGAGGAGGTCTTCGGTCCCGTGGTCGCGGTGATGGCCTTCGACGACGAGGAGGACGCGATCGCCCTGGCCAACGACACCGAGTACGGCCTGTCGGGGTCGATCTACACCGAGAACCTGGGCCGGGCCCTACGCGTCGCGCGCGGCGTCGAGTCGGGCAACCTGAGCGTGAACAGCCACGCGGCGGTGCGCTACTGGACCCCGTTCGGCGGCTACAAGCAGTCCGGTCTCGGCCGCGAGCTCGGCCCGGACGCCCCGAACGCGTTCAGCGAGGAGAAGAACGTCTTCATCGCCCACTAGGCCGGTCGGCGGTCGAGGACGAGGTACGAGCGTCTCGAGACCACCCCACGGCTCGGCCCAGGGGGCGAGCGACTCGCAACCAACCAGCACAGGAGAGGACACACCATGGCAGGACGTCTCGAAGGCAAGGTAGCGGTCGTCACCGGCGGGTGCTCCGGTATCGGCCTGGCCACCGTCAGCCGGTTCGTCGCGGAGGGCGCGAAGGTCGTCATCGGCGACATCGACGACCAGCGCGGGCACCAGCTGGTCGGGCAGCTGGGCGGAGCCGAGGTGGCGTCGTACGTCCACGTCGACGTCACCGACAAGGACCAGGTCGACGCGCTGTTCCAGACGGCCAAGGACACCTACGGCTCGGTGGACGTCGCCTTCAACAACGCCGGCATCTCCCCGCCCGAGGACGACTCGATCATGGACACCGACCTCGACGCCTGGCGCCGGGTGCAGGAGGTCAACCTGACCAGTGTCTACCTGTGCTGCAAGGCTGCCCTGGGCCACATGCGCGAGCAGCAGTCCGGGTCGATCATCAACACCGCCTCCTTCGTGGCGGTCATGGGGGCCGCGACCAGCCAGATCTCCTACTCGGCCTCCAAGGGTGGCGTGCTGTCGATGAGCCGTGAGCTCGGCGTGCAGTTCGCCCGCGAAGGCATCCGCGTCAACGCGCTGTGCCCCGGACCGGTGAACACCCCGCTGCTCAAGGAGCTGTTCGCCAGCGACGCCGAGAGCGCCGCCCGTCGTCTGGTGCACGTGCCGATGGGTCGCTTCGGCGAGCCCGAGGAGATGGCGAACGCGGTGCTCTTCCTCGCCTCGGACGAGTCCAGCTTCATGACGGCCAGCACGTTCCTGGTCGACGGTGGCATCTCCGGTGCCTACGTGACGCCTCTCTGAGCCCCGGTCCCATGAAGCCGCTGATCGGACTGACGAGCTATCGCGAGCACGCCCGGTGGGGTGTGTGGTCGCAGGGTGCCGACCTGCTCCCGGCTGTGTACGCCGACGCGATCGTCCGCGCCGGCGGCGTACCCGTGCTGCTCCCGCCTGCCTCGGACGACCCCGAGGCCGCCCTGGCGGTGGTGCGCAGGCTCGACGGGCTCGTGGTCAGCGGCGGTGCGGACGTCGACCCCGGGCACTACGGCGAGCAGCCGCAGGAGCGCACCGTCGTCGTACGCCCCGACCGGGACGCCTGGGAGCTCGCGCTGCTGGACTCGGCGGCCGCGGCCAACCTCCCGACGCTGGGGGTCTGCCGAGGGATGCAGGTGATGGCGGTGGCCGCCGGGGGGGCGCTCGACCAGCACACCCCGGACCTCGTCGGCCACGACGGGCACAACCCGAGCCCCGGCGTCTTCGGGGACACCTCGGTCAGCACCAGCGAGGACTCGGTGCTGCACTCGATCCTCGGGTCGTCGGTCACGGTGCCCTGCCACCACCACCAGTCCGTCCGCTCGCACCCCGGCTACGTAGCGACCGCCTGGGCCGCCGATGGCTCGCTGGAGGCGATGGAGTCGACCGGCGCCCGCTTCTGCCTGGGCGTGCAGTGGCACCCGGAGATGGGCCGGGACCAGCGGTTGTTCGACGCCCTGGTGCAGGCGGCGTCACACCCGCGCTGACGCGCCGCGGGGCCGGTCAGTCCAGCGACCGGTGCAGGGCGGCCGCGAACGCTTCGGGATCGCCGTGCTGGCCGAACTCGCCGCCGAGGAAACCGCTGTGCCCACTGGGGTACTCCGTGACCGGTCGCCCCAGGGCCGCGGCCACCGAGCGCGCGCCCCGGGCGGCCAGCTGCTGGCCGGACTCCACCCCGGCGGCCAGCACGAGGCGCTCGCCCAGGACCGCGAGGGCCTCGAGGTCAGGCTGGTAGGCGGCACCCGCGAGGAGGTTGCGCATCAGCGGGTCGGTGCGGGAACCGTCGTCGTCAGCCGACATCCCGAACATGGCCGGGTCCGGGGCCGGCCGGTCGAGGTAGTCCTCCGGGACTGGTCCCTCGTGCATGACGAAGCTGATGAACTTCGCCATGGCAGGGCCGGAACCGGACCTGTCGTAGGTCTCACGCATGTCACGGCAGACGGCGAGAACCAGCTCCCTGTCGGGCAGGAGCGCGGTGGTCGGCGGCTCGTGGGCCACGACGCGACGTACGTCGCCCGGGTGGGCAGCGACCAGGGCCAGCACGTTGACGGCGCCACCACTGCTGGCGAAGACGTCCGCCGGACCGACACCGAGGGCCTCGACGACGCGGTGCAGGTCCTCGGCGTGCTGCTCGGGCGTGACAGGGGTCGTGCCGGTCGGGTTCTGCCCCGACCCACGGGGGTCGCAGGTCACCACCGGGCGATCGGCGAAGTGGCCGGCCAGGGTGACGAACCCGGTCGCGTCCATCGGTGAGCCGATCATCACCAGCACCGGACGGTCGGCCGTGCCGGCCTGGAGGTCACCGCGCACGTAGTAGTGGATCTCGTCGGAGCCCGCGCCCACGGCGCGGGTCTCCGGGGTGAGGGTGGGCTCGCTCATGGGGGTGTCCTCTCTCGTCGCGGGCCACGCCGGCGCCGCTGTGGTGCTGCTCCGAGTGGGCTGACTCGGAGTGCTGGGGAAATTCATCGACGGCGGTGCGCCGGGGCGGGGCCTCAGGCGATGACCTCGGCCACGAGCGGGACACCGGGCCGATAGGCGAGATGGACGTACGACGGGGCCTCGAGGACGGTGAGGTGGGCGCGCTTGCCGGGGGCGAGCACGCCGACGTCCTCGCGTGCCAGGGCGCGGGCACCACCTGCCGTGGCCGACCAGACTGCTTCGCCCGGGGTCATCCGCATCTCGCGCACGGCGAGGGCGACGCAGAGTGGCATCGACGAGGTGTAGCAGGACCCCGGGTTGCAGTCACTCGCGATCGCGACCGTGACCCCGGCGTCGAGCAGGCCGCGCCCGTCCGGGTACGGCGAACGAGTGCTGAACTCGACGCCCGGCAGCAGCGTTGCGACCGTGCCGGAGTCGGCGAGGGCGGCCACGTCGGCGTCGGCGAGATAGGTGCAGTGGT
>JBKJON010000417.1:0-6410 GCA_046595715.1 Marmoricola sp. | reverse complement strand
GTCGCGCACCCAGTAGGCGAGCGTGCCACCGAGATCCATCAGGGGGTCGCCGACGGTGGCCATCTCCCAGTCGAGGACACCGACCGGTCGCGTGGGGTCGTCCGCGTCGAGCACCAGGTTGTCGAAGCGGAAGTCGTTGTGGATCAGGCAGCTCGCGACGTCCTCGGGCTGGTGCTCGGCCAGCCACTTCATCACCGGTTCGTAGTCGCCCACGTCGTCGGTGGGCACGTTGCGGAAGCGCCGGGTCCAGCCGGAGATCTGACGCTCGACGTACCCCGCGCCCTTGTTCATCTTCGCCAGCGGAGTCGCGTCGACGTCGATCCGGTGCAGGTCCATCAGCACGTCCAGGGCGTTGGTGCACAGCTGGCGGGCCTGCTTCTCGTCGAGCTCGACGCCCGGCGGCATGTTGCGGCGCGGGATGATCCCAGCGACCCGCTGCATCACGTAGAACTCGGCGCCGATCACGGACTCGTCCTCGCACAGCGCGACCATCTCGGGCACGAGCGGGAAGACGTCGGCGAGGCCGTCCTGGATGCGGTACTCCCGGACCATGTCGTGCGCACCCTTGGCCTTCTGCCCGCTCGGTGGCCGGCGCAGGATCAGGTCGTGCGAGCCGTCGCGCAGCGAGTAGGTGAGGTTGGAGGCCCCTCCCCCGAACTGCTGCACCTCGACCTCGCCCGTGAGCTCGGTGCCCTGCGAGGCCAGCCAGGTGCGGACCGCCTCGATGTCGAAGCTGTCCTCCTCACGGATCTCCGCAGCCCCCTCTATCTCGGTCATCCCTCGCTCCTCCCCATCGCGTTCAGCCGCTTGGCCTGCTTGCGCATGACCTGGTCGTAGGCCGCCCGGTCGGTCAGCTTGAGGTCGTAGGCAGCCCTCCCCGCGTGGTCCGGGAGGATCAGCTCCTGGCCCCGGTCCATGCCCTCGAGCACGGCGGCCGCGATCTCCTCGGGGCCGACTGGCGAACCGGCGACGAGTCCGCCGATGACCTGGCCGATCGCGGTGTCCGTGCCCTGCATGTTCTCCACCAGCCGGGTCCGGAAGTACGACGGGCAGACGGCCGAGCAGTGCACGTCGTACTCCGCGAGCTCGTGGGCGGTCGTCTCGCTGAACGCGACCACCCCGGCCTTCACGGCGTTGTAGGAGCCCATCCCCGCGGGGTGCACCAGGCCCGCGAGCGAGGCGATGTTGACGATGTGGCCGGAGCGCTGCTCCTTGAGCATCGGCACGAAGGTCCTCGTCCCGCGGACCACGCCGAACAGGTTGATCTCGGTGATCCACTGCCACTCGTCCATGCCGGCGACGTCGATGCGCCCGCCACCGGCGACGCCCGCGTTGTTCACCAGCACGTCGAGGCCACCCCACTGCTCGGTGACCCAGTCACGCGCGGCGGCCCAGTCGTCGTCGGAGCGGACGTCGAGGCGGAGGAAGGGCTGTTCTGAGGAACCGGGCTCGTTGATGTCCCCGACCAGGACCCTGTCCCCACGCTCCAGGAACGCAGCGACCAGCGCCTCGCCCAGCCCGGAGGCACCCCCGGTGACGAGTACCCGCAGGCTCACGACTGGTGCTTGCTGATCTCGAGGCGGGCCACCACGCCGCGGTGCACCTCGTCGGGGCCGTCGGCCAGGCGCAGCGCCCGGGCGTTGGTCCACATCGCCGAGAGCGGTACGTCGGCCGAGAGCCCGCCGCCGCCGTGGAGCTGGATGGCCATGTCGATGACCTGCTGGGCGACGTTGGGCACGATCACCTTGATCTGGCTGACCTCGCTGAGCGCGTTCAGCGGACCGCCGACGTCGAGCTTCCAGGCCGCGTTGAGGACGAGCAGCCGGGCCTGGTCGATGGCGATGCGGGCGTCGGCGATGCGCTCGCGATTGCCGCCGAGGTTGACCAGCGGCTTGCCGAAGGCCGAGCGCGACAGGCCACGCTTGATCGCGAGCTCGAGGGCGACCTCGGCCTGGCCGATGAGCCGCATGCAGTGGTGGACGCGCCCCGGACCCAGCCGCCCCTGGGCGATCTCGAAGGCGCGGCCCTCGCCCAGCAGGATGTTGGACTTCGGCACCCGGACCTCGTCGAAGCTGACCTCGCCGTGGCCGACCGGCTCGTCGTAGATGTTCATCGTCGACAGCAGCCGCTCGACCTTCACGCCGGGGGTGTCGCGGGGCACGAGCACCATGGTGTGCCGGTGGTGCCGGTCGGCCTCGGGGTCGGAGAGGCCCATGAACACGAAGATCTTGCAGTCGGGGTGGCCCACCCCGGTCGACCACCACTTGCGACCGTTGATGACGACCTCGTCGCCGTCGACGACGGCGGTGGCCTCCATGTTGGTGGCGTCCGAGGACGCGACGCCGGGCTCGGTCATGGTGAAGGCGGAACGGATCTGTCCGTCCAGCAGGGGCTCGAGCCATTCCGCCTTCTGCTCGTCGGTGCCGTACTTGAGCAGCACCTCCATGTTGCCGGTGTCGGGGGCGTTGCAGTTGAAGACGTACGGCGCCAGGAACGTGGCCCGGCCCATCTGCTCGGCGAGCGGGGCGTAGTCGGAGTTCGAAAGACCGGCCCCACCGAGGGTGCCGAACTGCTCGGCGTAGTGGCCGGTGTGCTCGACGGGGAGGAAGAGGTTCCACAGTCCCTGGGCCCGTGCCTTGGCGCGCAGCTCGCCGAGGATGGGCGACTCGGCCCAGGTGCCGGTGGCGGCGGAGTCGCTGACCTGCCGGTGGTACTCCTCCGACACCGGTTCGATCTCCCCCTTCACGAAGTCGGAAACCAGGGAGATCAGCTCGGCGGCGCGCGGTGACGGTGAGAAGTCCATGGAGCCGACCATACCGAGGAGCGAACGCGGCCCGAGGCCGCGTCCGGATCAGCCGCCCGAGACCACCGAGATCACCCGCGAACGAGTCACCGGGTCGTTCCAGCGCTGGGCCGCGCGCTCGAGTCGCAGGCACGACCAGAGCAGCAGCACGAAGGCGACCGCGATGGCCCAGCGGATGTCGTCGATCCCCGCCAGACCGGAGAAGATCAGGCCGGTCACCGTGGTGACCATCGCCAGCCGTGCGCTGTAGCCGGCCATCACGATGGGCGGGGCGGGCGTGGCGCGCGCGCTGCGCAGGTCGACGGCGAAGGGACGCGCGATGCTCCACCGCATGCCGGCCGCCACCACCTGGACCGAGACCACCAGGGTGGAGCAGATCAGCGCTGTGACCTCGGGCGTGGTGGGGCGTCCAGCCCGGAGCGCGGCGAGCACCAGGGTGACGGCGGCCGAGCTCAGCAGCACCTCCAGCAGGACGACCGAGCGGGACGCGAAGACGGTGCGCGGCGTGACCGGGAGGCTGTCGCGCCACAGGGCTCCACGCCCGTCGAGGCACCACGTGTTGACGCCGAACAACAGCGCCGCACCCGAGGCCACGAGGCCGGGCAGGATCGTGAGCATGCCCCACTCGAGGTCACCGGCGAGGGCGACGGCGCCGGGCATCACGGCCAGCACCATCAGCCCCCGGCGCAGGGGCACCGAGCGCCACACGGCGGCCCGGTCGATGCGGAGCAGCATCATGAAGTCCGAGCGCGGCAGGGGGCGCCCCTCGTAGCGGCCGGACTCCAGGCGCAGCTCCTCGCGCATCGGGCGGCTCAGCGCCCAGCGAGCGGGGAGCGCGCCGAGCACGGCGGAGGCCGCCCCGATCACCAGGAACGTCGCCACCCCCAGACCCCAGGTCGCCCAATGGCCGTTCTGGCCGTCCAGCACGATCACGACGATCTGGTTGGTGGGGCTGCGGTCGAGCAGCCCGGTGAGCCGGCCGGTCACCACGAGGACGACGCCCAGGACGCCGAGCAGGCCCAGGAAGACCCGGAAGACAACGATGCCGTGCGGGCCGCGGCGTACGCCCTCGGCCAGCCAGCCGGCGACCTGGGCCAGCGTGGTGGCCCCGAGGATCCAGAGCAGCACCGGCAGCTCATAGGCCCAGAGGTTCTTGGGACCGAGAGCGTAGGAGGTGACGCCCAGGAGAGCCCAGGACTGGGCGATCCACGCGATGTTCAGCGGGGCCAGGAGCAAGGCCCCGAGGTGCTCGGTGACGGTGGAGACGGGGAACGCGACGGCCTGGTCGCGGGGCACGATCTCCCGGCCGCCGGCGGAGGCGACCGCGGTGAACGCGGCCAGGACCAGGAAGCCCAGGCACAGAGAGGGCAGCAGGGCCAGCAGCTGGCCGCCGCGCTCGCGTGGCATCTCACCACCGAGGTGGGCGGGGCCGAGCACGGCGGCCGTCGTGAGGAGCAGCACCAGCAGCCCGCCGAGGCGGATCCGACGCCGTCCGGTGCCCGAGAGCCCCGAGCGGCGGAACGCCAGCAGGGAACCGAGGTCCTCCCGGCCGTGCCGGAGCTCAGTCCAGGAGAGCGCGGTAGACACCGGCGCCCTCCTCGCCGACGAGCTCGTGAGCCTGCAGCTTGGCCACGGTCGTACCGCCACGAAGGACCAGGGCGGTCTCGCAGGCCTGCATCGCCAGGTCGCGGAGGTGCGTGGAGACCAGTACGGCGGCTCCGCGCGCCCGGGCGTCCGCGATCACCTCGAGCGTCGCCTCGACGCCCAGCGGGTCGACGCCGTCGAACGGCTCGTCGAGCAGGAGCACCGAGGGCTGGTGGAAGCTCGCCAGGACGACCGAGAGCCGCCGGCCCATGCCGTGGCTGAAGCCGGAGGTCACGCGGTGGGCGACGTCCCGGAGCTCGAAACGTTCGAGCAGGTCGTGCGCGCGGTCCTCCCAGCCCTCGAGCCGGCGAAGCCGTGCGGAGAGCTGGAGGTGCTCCCAGGGCGTCGCGCGAGGCACCAGCCCGCCCACGTCGGGGCAGTAGCCGGTCAGTCGCTTCACCGCGAGCGGATCGACGCGGACGTCGATCCCGTCGACCTGCACCAGCCCCTCGGTGGGCGGGATCACGCCGGCCAGGACGCGCATCGTCGTGGACTTCCCGGCCCCGTTGCGCCCCAGCAGCGCGGTGGCCCGCCCGGCCTCGGCGGTCAGGTCGATCCCGCGGACGGCGGCCACGGCCCCGAACCGCACCCAGAGCCCCTGGATGTCGACTTTTCTCTGCCCTGGCTGCCCGAGGTCGTCCACGGGGTCATTCTCGCTGACGGGGGGTGAGCCCGTGTCCGGTTTGCCCAACCTGCAGGTTTCCCCGGTACCCCGGGAAACCTGACGTTGCCGGGTGGCATCACCCACTGACGGCAGGGACTGCCCGGGAACCCTGTCCGACTTGTCGGTGCCGGCCCCGGGCATGCCGAGACGGCCCACCTGATCCTCCAGGTGGACCGTCCCGATCGCAGGGGCAGGCGGCAAGGTCAGGCCGCAGCGCAGGCCGCAGCCTCAGGCGGGGAAGCGCTCGCCGTTCTCCGCCATCTCCTCGAGCCGGGCGGTGGGGGCGAATCGGTCGCCGTACTTCTCGGCGAGCTGCTTGGCCCGGGCCACGAAGCCGACGAGGCCGTGGCCGGTCGGGCCGTCGTACCCGTGCATGAACTGGGCCGCGCCGCCGGTCAGCGCCGGGTAGCCGATGCCCATGATCGAGCCGATGTTGGCCGCTGCCGAGGACTCGATGACGCCCTCCTCGAAGCACTTCGCGGTCTCGAGCGCCTCGATGAACAGGTAGCGGTCCTTGAGGTCCTCGATGTCGGCCGGCTCGTCCTTCGACGGGAACAGCTCCTGGAGGCCCGGCCACAGCGACCCGCGACGACCGTTCTCGTCGTAGTCGTAGAAGCCCTTGCCATGCAGTCGGCCCGGACGACCCTGCTCGATCATCGTGCCCACCACAGCAGTGCCGGGGTGCTCGGCCAGCTCGATGCCGTCGCGCGCGGCGGCCTCGACGGTGGCCTTCTGGATCTTGGCCATCAGCTCGAGGTTGAGCTCGTCGGAGAGCTGCAGCGTCCCCACGGGGTAGCCGGCCTGGGTCGCGGCGCGCTCCACCGACATCGGGTGCACCCCCTCGCCGAGCATGGCGAGCCCCTCGTTGACCATCGTGCCGATGACGCGGCTGGTGTAGAAGCCACGGCTGTCGTTGACCACGATCGGGGTCTTGCGGATCGCCATCACCACGTCGAGCGCCTTGGCGACGGCCTCGTCGGTCGTCTTGGCGCCGCGGATGATCTCGACGAGCGGCATCTTGTCGACGGGGCTGAAGAAGTGCAGCCCGACGAACGCCGGCCGGGCTCCCTCGGGAAGTCCGGTGGCGAGCTCGGTGATCGGCAGGGTCGAGGTGTTGGAGCAGAGCAGCGCGTCGGGGGCGACGTGCCCGATGATCTCCGCGAAGACCCGGTGCTTGAGGCTGGGGTCCTCGAAGACGGCCTCGATGACGAGGTCGCACCCGGCGAGGTCGGCGGGGTCCGCGGTCGCGGTGATCCGGTCGAGGAGCTCGGCCTTCTTCTCCTCGGTCGAGCGACCCCG
>JBKJON010000390.1:0-4449 GCA_046595715.1 Marmoricola sp. | reverse complement strand
CGCATCGCCACCCCGGACTCCGAGTGGTCTGTGCTGGAGGGGCGCTGGGGGATCATCCCCGACATGACCGGCATCCGGTCGCTGGCCGAGCTCGTCGGGATCGACACCGCGAAGCTGCTCACGATGACCGCACGCAAGGTCTCCGGCCAGGAGGCGCTAGGCCTCGGGCTGGTCACCGAGCTCGCAGCGAACCCCGAGGCGGCTGCGGACGACCTCGCCCAGGAGCTGGCCAAGCGCTCCCCCGACGCGCTCGCGTCCGCCAAGCGACTCTTCAACGGCACCTGGACGGCCTCCCCGAGGCGGACGTTCGCCCACGAGCGTGTCGAGCAGCTGCGCTTGCTGTTCACCCCCAACACCTCGGCGGCCCGCGACGCCGCCTTCGCCAAGGTCGCACCGGAGTTCGGTCCTCGCAGCAGGCGCTGACGGCGCCGCTCCGGCGGGCCCGTCGACGCCAGCGGGCGGGACGTCACGACCCGCCCGCTAGGTTTGGGCGCATGGCTACCACTGCGCTCGGGGAATCCCCCGCACACACCATCGGAGAGCTTCCCGCCATCGGTGACAAGGCTCCTGACTTCACCCTCGTCGACACCGAGCTCGGCGAGCTCAAGCTCGCCGACCTGTCCGGTCGCAAGGTGCTCAGCATCTTCCCCAGCATCGGCACGGGGGTCTGCCAGGCCGGCGTCCGTCAGTTCAACCAGCTCGCCGCGGGTCTCGAGGACACCACGGTGCTCAACATCTCCGTGGACCTCCCGTTCGCACTGGCCGGGTTCTGCGCTGCCGAGGGCATCGAGAACGTCAGGGTCGGCTCGGCCTTCCGCTCGTCGTTCGGCTCCGACTACGGGGCCACCCTCACGGACTCCAAGTTCGAGGGCCTGCTCGCCCGAGCGGTGGTCGTGCTGGACGCCGACAACTTGGTCATCCACACCGAGCTCGTCCCCCAGATCGGCCAGGAGCCCGACTACGACGCGGCCATCGCTGCGCTCAGCTGAGCTCCAGCATGTCGAGCCCCGCCCGGCCGCGGTCACGTCAGGAGACCTCATGAAGCTGGCGATCCACTGCGCGGACCTGACCTGGCCCGGCGGTGCCGCAGCTCTGGGCGAGACGCTCGGCCAGGTGGCGCGAACCGCCGACGACGGTGGCGTCACGACGCTGACGATGATGGACCACTACTTCCAGATGGAGAACCTCGGCGGCCCCCCGGCGCCGATGCTGGAGGGCTACACCTCGCTCGGCTTCCTGGCCGGGAAGACCGAGAGGGTCGAGCTGGGCCTGCTGGTCACCGGCGTCACCTACCGCCATCCGGGGTTGCTGGCCAAGATCGTGAGCACCCTCGACCTGCTCAGCGGCGGCCGGGCGATGCTTGGCATCGGCGCCGCCTGGTACGACCGCGAGCACGCCGGACTCGGCGTCCCCTTCCCACCCACCGCTGAGCGCTTCGAGCGTCTCGAGGAGGCGTTGCAGGTCTGTCGCCAGATGTGGAGCGGCGAGGACGGGGCGTACGACGGGAGGCACTACCAGCTGGCGGAGACGGTCTGCGTCCCGCAGCCGCTCCGTGAGGGAGGTCCGCGCATCCTGGTGGGTGGCAGCGGCGAGAAGAAGACGCTGCGCCTCGTGGCCAGGTACGCCGATGCGTGCAACCTGTTCGGCGACGACCCAGACGAGATCAGGCACAAGCTCGACGTGCTTGACCGCCACTGTGAGAACGAGGGCCGCGACCCCGCGGAGATCCAGCGCACCGTCATCAGCGGAGAGAACCCCCTCGACGACGTGGACGGGTTCCTGCGACGGATGGAGTCGCTGGCGACGCTGGGCGTCGACCAGGTCTGGACCGGCCCGGATGCCGCTGACCCGGTCGGCAGCGTGGGCGAGCTGTGCGAGCGCGTGCTCCCCCGTCTGGCGGACCTCGGCTGAGCCTGATCTAGCCTCGGACCATGAGCGACGACGGCACCGACCTGCTCGACCGCGCCCGCGCCTGGGCCGCCGAGGACCCTGATCCGGTGACGAGGGCCGAGCTCGAGTCCCTGATCGAGCGCGGGCCTTCCGCCGACCTGACCGACCGTTTCGACGGCACCCTCGCGTTCGGCACGGCCGGCCTCCGTGGAGAGCTGGGCGCCGGCTCCAACCGGATGAACCGCGTCGTCGTGCTGCGCGCGGCGGCCGGCCTGGCGGCGTACCTCCTCGACCACGGTGCCGGCCCGGGCGACTCCGTCGTGATCGGGTACGACGCCCGCCACAACTCCGACGTCTTCGCCCGCGACACCGCCGAGGTGATGACCGGAGCCGGGCTCACGGCCTACACGCTCCCCCGCCCGCTCCCCACTCCGCTGCTCGCGTTCGCCATCCGCGACCTCGGTTGCGTGGCCGGGGTGATGGTGACCGCCAGCCACAACCCACCGCGTGACAACGGCTACAAGGTCTACCTCGGTGACGGGAGCCAGATCGTGCCCCCGGCCGACGAGGAGATCGCGGACCGGATCGCCAGCGTCGGCCCGGTCGCGGACATCCCCCGCGGTGGGGCAGGCGAGGTGCTCGGCGACGACGTGCTCGAACGCTACCTGCAGACCGTGGTCGACCTCGCCGGTGGCGGTACGCACGACCTCGAGGTCGTCTACACGCCGCTCCACGGCGTCGGCGGTTCGTCCGTGGTCAGCGCGTTGCAGCAGGCGGGCTTCGCGCCCCCGCACGTCACCCCCCTGCAGGCCGAGCCTGATCCCGACTTCCCGACCGTCGCCTTCCCCAACCCCGAGGAACCGGGCGTGATGGAACTCGCGATCCGGCTGGCCATCGAGGTGGGCGCCGACCTGGTCGTGGCCAACGACCCCGACGCCGACCGGTGTGCCGTGGCCGTCCCCGGTGGCCCGCACGGATGGCAGATGCTGCGCGGCGACGAGGTCGGTGCGCTGCTGGCCGACCACCTGCTCCGACTGGGACGCCCGGGCGTCTATGCCACCTCGATCGTCTCGTCCTCGCTGCTGGGCAAGATGGCCCGGGGACACCAGCAGCCGTACGCCGAGACGCTCACCGGCTTCAAGTGGATCGCACGCGTCGAGAACCTCGCCTACGGCTACGAGGAGGCGCTCGGCTACTGCGTCGACCCGGCCCATGTGAAGGACAAGGACGGAGTCTCCGCGCTGTTGCTGGTCTGCGACATCGCCGCCAGGGCGAAGGCGTCCGGACAGACGCTTCGCGACCTGCTCGACCAGATCGCCCGTACCCACGGGTTGCACGCCACCGACCAGCTCGCGGTTCGGATGGACGATGTTGCGGCGATCCCTGCGGTGATCGACCGCCTGCGCACCACCCCGCCGGCCTCGCTGGGTGGGCTCGCTGTGCTCGGGGTCGACGACTTGTCCCAGGGGGCAGCAGGACTGCCGCCGACCACCGGCCTGCGCTTCCGGCTGGCCGACGACGGGCGCGTCGTGGTGCGTCCCTCGGGCACCGAGCCGAAGATCAAGTGCTACCTCGAGGTCGTCGTCCACGTCGAGGACGAGGAGGACGGCGTGGACGCGGCCCGGATCTCCGCCGTCGGTCGGCTCGACGCGATCCGGGGTGACCTCCGAGCAGCCGCGGGGCTGTGACCCGTACCGCCTGCTGACGGCACTACTGATCTTGCTGTCGGCTGGGTTCTTCGGCCCGGGCGCTGAGGTTGAGTCCCGAGAGCGCGCGCAATGAGGTCTCGAACCTCGTCGCCGAGCTCCCGGTTGCGGACCGGGCCCAGGCGGACCTAGTTGACGACCTTGGGTCCGCGCAAGCCAGAGCGCTGCACGACCCGCTGGATCTCCAGGTCCCGCTTGTCAGGGTTGCCGACGTACCGGATCTCGCGCAGACCCTGGTCCTGGGCGGCGGACTCGAACGTGAAGTGCCCGAAGCCGAGCAGCCGACCGTGCAGGGGCTTGACCACCGTGATGTCCAAGATCCGTCCCAGAGGCATCGTCGCCAGCGAGCGGGCGAGCACGCCCTTGACCCGGAACACCCGCATGTTGGTGATCACGAACGCGTCCAGGTTGGCCGCCAACGCCTTCCAGCCACCCCACCCGAGAAGGGCCACACCGACCACGAGCGGGAACCACGCCAGGTCGAGGTCTGAGAACAAGAACGCTGCGCAGGCGATCAGTCCGAGGTAGACCAGGACCGTCGGCACGATGTAGACCACCCAGTGCTTGCGTACGACGCCGACGATCACCTCGCCCTCCTCGCGCAGCAGGTGTCGGCTGATGTCAGGGTCGGTCAGAATGCGACGGAGCCACCCCACGGCAGACCTAGTTGCTGAGTGACTTGAGGAAGCTGATGAACGAGGCGAAGACCTGGGTGAGCAGGTCCCAGATGGTCGAGCCGGTGGACTTCGCGCTCTCGGCGAAGCCGCCGGGGTCCTGCACGAGCCAGAAACCGAGGAACAAGATGACGAGCAGGCCCACGCCCTTCTTCAGCACGCCGTCCATCGGTTGCTCC
>JBKJON010000074.1:0-3041 GCA_046595715.1 Marmoricola sp. | reverse complement strand
ATCGCAGAGGAGATCACCGTGCGGAACCTCTGGGGCGCAATCAGCGACGCCGACATCGCCCGGGAAGCCACCGAAGCACTCCAACGTGACATCAACGTGCCCCACGACTCGGTCAAGGCGGTCGTACTGAATCACTCGATCACCCTGTCGGGTCCCGTGCACTGGCAGTACCAGCGCAAGGCCGCAGACCGCGCCGTCCGAAACCTCAAAGGCGTCGCCAGTCTCTATAACGACATCGCAGTTCAACCTGCCGTCTCGCCGTCCGGCCTCCTGGAGGCCATCAGTAGGGCGTTCGTACGGACCGCTCAGCTCGACGGCAAGCACGTCACGGTGACAGCCGACGGCGGCGTCGTCACACTCGAGGGCACAGTCCACTCTTGGTCCGAGCGACAGCAAGCGACCGCCACGGCCTGGTCGGCGCCAGGCGTCACCGGCGTGGCGAACCATCTGCGAATCATGAACTGAGTCGCAGTCACCGAGGGGAACCGATGGAATCGAAGAAGCAGCCCCGGCGGTTCGCGCGCCGATCGGACGTGGTGACCGGGGTGGCGTCACTCGGCCGAGCCTTGGCTCGAGCAGGTCAGGAACGCAGCCAGCGATGGTGGCGCCCGGAGTCGTGGCGCGGTCGAGCCCAAGGACTGCGCTACCGGTTCTCCGGCGCTGTCCCCGATCCGAACGTGGACGACCGCACCCTCGCCGACAGGATCCGCTCCAGTCTCGGCCCTCTGGAGAAGCGGCTCGACGTACCTCACGTGCACGTGTTCGTGAAGGGCCACCTGGTGGTGCTCCACTGCGAGGTGGGCGAGGAGTCCGAAGCCAAGGCCATCGAGGAAGCGGTGCTGAACGTATCCGGGGTGCACGGGCTCGAGTCCTACCTGCACATCGGGCTGGTGGCGGGCGACACGCGGCCGTCTGCAGGTGGCGAACCCGCGGTGCCCTCTGGGGCCATGCGCTCGCTGCTCGACGCGGCGCGCACGGGAGGGGCCGGGGCGCATGCCGGCGAGGCGGTCCGGGCCACGTTGGCGACCCTGGCCGACCGGCTGCCCGACGGCGAGCGCCAACACCTGCTCGCACACCTGCCAGCCGACGTCAGGGCGCTCCTGGTGGCACCCCGTCGCCACCGCACCGAGCAGCTCGCTCGCACCGCGCCGGAGCTGGTCGCCGCCATCGTGACCGAAGGGCGAGGCGTGGCGTCCGACCGAGCCCCGATGATTGTGGAAGGCATCCTCGGTCGGCTCCGCACGCTTGTCCCCGAGGAGGCAGCGGACATCGCGGCCGTCCTCCCAGACGACCTCCGCGAGTTCTGGCTGCACTCCGTTCCTAGCTGATCCCACGACAGGGAGGACACCCGATGACCTACAGCGAGCTGCTGTTCCGGGACCAGGCCCGCGCCAAGCTGCTCGCCGGCGCCGGCGCGCTGGCGGACGCTGTGCGAGGCACGCTCGGGCCCGAGTCACGCAGCGTGCTCCTGGAGCGCAAGTGGGGGACGCCCCTGGTCTGCGACGACGGCGTCACTATCGCCAAACAGGTCAAGCTGAAGGATCCGGTCGAGAATCTCGGGGCCCAATCGCTGCGAGACGCTGCCGTGCAGACCGGCGAAACCGTCGGGGACGGCACGACCACATCGACGCTGCTCGCCCACGCCATGTTCAGCGAGGGGGTTCGCAACGTGGTGGTCGGCACCAGCGCCGTCGGCATCAAGCGGGGCCTCGAACGCGGCCTGGTGGTGGCGGTCGAAGCGCTCCACTCCCTGTCCCGACCGGTGAAGGACCGGACCGACACCGCACACGTGGCCACCGTGTCAGCCCATGACGACGCCACGATCGGTCAGCTCGTCGCCGACGCCGTCGAGAAGGTAGGCCCGGAGGGCATCATCGAGGTCGAGGAGGCCAAGGGCACCGAGACGACGCTTGAAGTCGTCGAAGGCATGCAACTCGACAAGGGCTTCTTGTCGCCGTACTTTGTGACCGACGCCGAACGCATGGAGGCGGTGCTCGACCGGCCGCTCATCCTGCTGGTCGACCGCAAGGTAGTGGCCGTCGCCGAGATTCTTCCTGTCCTCGAACAGGCGACCAAGGCCGGACGCTCCATCCTCGTGGTGGCCGAGTCGGTCGACGGCGAGGCGCTTGCCGCTCTCGTCGTCAACAAGTTGCGCGGCGTGATCGCAGCCTGCGCGGTCAAGGCGCCGGGCTTCGGGGAACGGCGCCGGGCCATGCTCGACGACATTGGGGTGCTCACCGGCACCCAGCCCGTGTCCGACGAGCTGGGCCGCACATTGGAGAAGGTGACCGTCGAGGAGCTCGGCACGGCCGAGCGGGTCGTCATCACCAAGGACGACACGACCATCATTGGCGGCGGCGGTGATGCCGTGGCCGTGGCCGGTCGGTGCGACGAGCTCCGTCGACAGATCAAGGACACCACCTCCGACTACGACCGGGACAAGCTCGAGGAACGGCTGGCGAAGCTGGCCGGCGGCGTGGCTCTCATTCGGGTGGGAGCGCTGTCCGAGGCCGAGCTGAAACGGCTCAAGGACGCGTTCGACGACGCCATTAGCTCGACCAAGGCGGCCCTCGCCGAGGGCATCGTGCCCGGCGGCGGCACCGCCCTGCTCCGAGTCATCGACGCCGTCGGCGCCGAGGAGGAGCGCAGTCAGGGGGCCGAGCGCATCGGCGTCCACATCCTGCGCAAGGCGCTCGAGATCCCGGCGCGCCAAATCGCCCGCAACGCCGGGGTCGACGAGGGCCCTGTCGTGGAGAAGGTGCACGCCGGTGATGGGTTCTTCGGCTTCGATGCCCGCGACCAGCACTTTGTCGACCTCGACCAGCGCGGGATCATTGACCCCGCCAAGGTGGTCCGGGTCGCTCTCGAGAATGCCGTGTCGGTTGCCGGCACACTGCTACTGGTTGAGGCCACCATGGTCGAGATCGAGGAACCGGAAAAACGGCCCTCGTCAATGGCCGAGATGATGTGACGTCGAGCGTCGCCCAGGCCTCCTTTGACCCGCAGGGCTGCACGGGCGGCGCCGCTCCAGCAGGATTCAC
>JBKJON010000057.1:0-3360 GCA_046595715.1 Marmoricola sp. | reverse complement strand
GCTTCTGCGACTACTTCTTCCAGACCGTGGCCGCCGACTTCTGGGTGCGCAACGGCTACGACTTCTTCGCCCTCGACCTGCGCAAGTACGGCCGCTCGCTGCGTCCGCACCAGACACCGAACTACGTCGCCGACCTCAGCACGTACTACGAGGAGCTCGACCTCGCCTTCGAACGGATCTCACGTGACCACGACCACCTGGTCTTCTCCGCGCACTCGACCGGTGGACTGACGCTCCCGCTGTGGCTGCACGACCGTGGCCACTCGGCCGCCGGGGTCTTCCTCAACGCCCCTTGGATCGACATGCACGGCGACGCCTTCACCCGGTTGCTGGCGATGCCTGCCATCCACCGCCTGGGCCGCCTCAAGCCCATGAAGCAGATCCCGCGCAACGTCGCCGACGGCTACGCGCGCAGCCTGCACCGCAACCTCGGGGGTGAGTGGGACTACGACCTCGCCTGGAAGCCGCCGGCCTCCTGGCCGGTGTACGCCGGGTGGATCCGGGCCGTGCGCCGGGGGCAGGCGCGGATCGAGCGCGGGCTGGAGATCGACGCCCCCGTCCTGCTCGTGAGCTCGGCCCGGTCGGGCCACCTCGACAACGAGGAGGATCTCAGGTCCTCCGACGTCGTGCTCGACGTCGAGCGGATGCGGCGCCGCGCGGCCCGGCTGTCACGCCACGTCACCATTGCGCAGGTCCCCGGAGCGCTGCACGACGTGACGCTCTCCCCCGAGCCGGCCCGCTCCCACGTCTTCGACGAGGTGCAGCGGTTCCTGACGGCCTACGTCGAGGATGGCCCGGAGCGGCTGCAGCGGGCGTCCGGCACCCGCTAGACCCACCTTGTGGAACCCGTCACGGGTCTCACAGGGGAAGGACGAACATCGCCACGGCGACCAGGCCCACCACCACGATCAGCCCGCGCAGGACGTTGGCGGGGAGGCGACGGCCGACCGTGGCGCCGAGCTGGCCGCCGATGACCGAGCCGAGCGCGATGAGTCCCGCGACCGCCCAGTCGACGTCGGCCACGAACACGAAGATCACGGCGGCCACGCCGTTGACCAGCAGCGCCAGCACGTTCTTGGTGGCGTTGTGCCGCTGCATCGAGTCAGCGACCCCGATGCCGAGGATCGCCATCAGCAGCACGCCCTGGGCGGCCCCGAAGTAGCCGCCGTACACGCCGGCGAGGGCCACGGCGGGCCAGACCCACCAGGCGCCGTACTCTCCCAGGCCACCGTTCGACTCGGCCCGGGCGCTCACGCGCCTGGCGATCCGCGGTCCGAGGATCACGAGCACGACCCCCAGGAGGATGAGGACCGGCACGATGGAGTCGAAGGCGCTGGAGGGCAGCACCAATAGCAGGAGCGCGCCGACGACGCCGCCGAGCAGGGAGGCACCGCCGAGGCGGACCAGTCGACGTCGCTGGCCGACGAGCTCGGCCCGGTAGCCGATCGCTCCGGACAGGGACCCCGGCGCGAGGCCGACCGTGTTGGACACGTTGGCCGTGACCGGCGGGATGCCGAAGGCGAGCAGGGTCGGGAACGTGATCAGCGTTCCCGACCCCACCACGGTGTTGATGGTTCCTGCCGCCACCCCGGCCAGCAGGATGGCGACGACTTCGAGTGGGCTCACTGCCCGCTGGGAGCCTCTCCTGACGCGTCACCCGGGTCAACCGTGGTCGCGGGCGGGGGCGGAGGAGCTGCGCTGGAGGCGGCCGGTCCGGTGCTGCCGCTGGCAGCCCGCGAGGACTCCTCGGCGGCCTGGATGGCCTTCTGGACCTCCTCGTGAGCACTCGACAGCGACGACTCGGGCGTGAGGGACGGCTCGATCGTCGGCACCTCGACACGCTTGCGCGGCCCGTCGACCTTCTTCGGGATGCCGGCCACCTCGTGGACCGCGGAGCCGAGGCCTTCGAGCGCCTGGGTGATCTCGGAAGGGATCACCCAGACCTTGTTGGCCGAGCCCTCGGCGATCTTGGGCATCATCTGGAGGTACTGGTAGGCGAGCAGCGCCTGGTCGGGCTGGCCGTCGTGGATGGCCTGGAAGACGGTCTGGATGGCCTGCCCCTCACCCTGGGCGCGCAGGATGGAGGCCTCACGGTCGGCCTGTGCGCGCAGGATCTGCGACTCGCGGTCACCTTCGGCGTTGAGGATCTGGGACTGCTTCGATCCCTCGGCGGTGAGGATCGCTGCCTGGCGCTGGCCCTCGGCCGTCAGGATCACCGCACGCTTGTCGCGGTCGGCGCGCATCTGCTTCTCCATCGAGTCCTTGATCGAGGGTGGCGGGTCGATGCCCTTGATCTCGACCCGTCCGACGCGCACGCCCCAACGCCCGGTGGCCTCGTCGAGCACACCGGAGAGACCGCGGTTGATGTCCTCGCGAGAGGTCAGGGTCTGCTCGAGGTCCATGCCACCGACGATGTTGCGCAGGGTGGTCATGGTGAGCTGCTCGATCGCCGAGATGTAGTTGGCGATCTCGTAGGTCGCCGAGACCGGGTCGGTCACCTGGAAGTAGATGACGGTGTCGATCGAGACCACCAGGTTGTCCTCGGTGATCACCGGCTGGGGCGGGAAGGAGACGACCTGCTCACGCATGTCGATCACGTAGCGGACGCGGTCGATGAACGGCGTCACGATGTTCAGGCCGGGCGAGAGCGTGGTCTTGTACTTGCCGAACCGCTCGACGATGCCTGCACGAGCCTGCGGCACGATCCTGATGGTCTTCGCCAGCACGAGGATGACGAAGATCAGGAACAGCGCGAACAGGACCAGTAGTGCTGCTCCCATGGCGTACCCCCTACTTTCTGTTGCCGGTTCCCGTGGTTTCAGGACCCGAGTTGGTGGGCGCGGAGGACGTACGCCGTCGCGCCCTTGATCTGCACCACGTCGACGACCGCTCCCGCCTCGATGCGATCGTCCTCGTCGTAGGGCTCGGCCGTCCACTCCTCGCCGCCGATCTTCACGCGACCGGGCGTGCCGTAGGCCAGCTCACGCAGCACCGTGGCGCGCTTGCCGATCAGTGCGTCAGCGCCGGTGCGGAGGTCGGGGCCGCTGTGCAGGCGGCGTACGACGTTGGGCCGGATCACGCCCAGCAGCCCCACCGCCGTGATCAGGGCGAGCCCGATCTGCAGGGAGACGGGGCCGTGGAGCAGCGCCGTCAGCATGCCGATGACCGCTCCCCCGGCGAGCATCGCCAGGAACAGGTCGAGACTGAGCAGCTCCAGGGCGCCGAGCACCACCGCGAGAGCCATCCAGGTCTCCACCATGTGCGCCCGAAGCCAGTCCATGGGCCGACACTATCCAACGAGCCTCAACGAGCCCGGCCTCGGAAGGTCAGGCGCGGCGGGCCGAGAAACGGCCCTCGTCC
>JBKJON010000318.1:0-16043 GCA_046595715.1 Marmoricola sp. | reverse complement strand
CACCAATCCGCTGGGTGGGTCGCGGCGAACTACTGCCAGCAAGACGCCAACTACCTCCCCGAGCCACAGGATGTGACTTCAGATGAGCACCATGTTCTCCTCCAAGACCCGCAAGACGATCGCCGCCGTCGCGCTGATCGCGACCACCAGCCTTTCCGCCGCTGCCTGTGGCAGCAGCGACGAGACCAGCACCGCCTCGTCCTCCTCGACCAAGGCCGAGGCCCCCAAGCCCGTCGCCGCGATCGACTCCCTGCAGGGCAACGACACCCAGGTCACCCTGGACCAGGGCTTCGTCGACGCGCTGACCGCGTTGAAGCTGACCCCCGGCACCGTGGGCACGGCCAAGCTCACCGACGGCGCGCTGATCTTCCCGATCACCGGCGGCAACGTGACGGTCTTCAAGCCCGGCGCTGTCTCCCCCTACGTGATCGGCCAGATCCAGCACGAGGGCTCGGGCCTCTCGCTCGAGGCCGGTGGCACCAAGGTCGAGCTGACGAACCTCAACGTCGACCCGGGCGTCTCGCGCGTCTACGGTGACGTGAGCGTCAACGGCAAGCTCGCGGTCTCCAGCGCCTACCTGTTCAAGCTGGACGGGCGCACCCTGAAGCCGCTGTCCACCGGTTCGGGCACGGCCACGCTCGAGGGCACCAAGGTCGAGATCTCCCCGGTCGCGGCCCCGCTGCTGAACCAGACCTTCAAGACCGACGCCGTCAAGCCCGGCCTGCTCGTCGGGATCGCGAAGATCACCGTGAACACCACCCCCGGCGAGTGACCCACACTCACCACCCTCGCGGCTGAGAAGCCGACCTGATCCAGACCCCCGTGGCGCCAGGCCATGGGGGTCTGGCCATGCCCGGAGAAGCACCCAGAGCACGCTGGGCCGTCGTCAGGCCGGCCGTTCGTCGTCGAGCTCGAGGTCGGGCAGCTCGAACCAGATCTCGGCTCCGCCGCCGGGCTCTGCCTCCGCGCCTGCACGTCCGCCGTGCGCCCCGATGATCCTGGCGACCGTGGCCAGTCCGATCCCGTGGCCCTCCACGTGGTTGTCGACACGGCTGAAGAGCGAGAAGACGTCGACGCGGCGGTCCTCGGGAATGCCGACGCCGTTGTCGCTGACCGAGATCCGCCAGCTGTCGTGGGTGCGACGGGCCGAGATCTGCACCAGCGCCGGCACGCCCGGGCGGGCGAACTTCAGCGAGTTGGTGACCAGGTTCTGGAGCACGGAGTAGACACCGTCGGGGTCCGCCTGCACGACCGGCAGGTCCGTCACCTCGATCGTGCCGCCGGACTGCTCCAGGAGCATCGTCGAGTCCAGCACCAGCTGGTGGGCGACCCGATCGAGGTCCACCTGCTGCCGCACCGCCCGGTCACTGGCGTCAAGGTGCTGGTCGAGCATCCGCGCCATCCGGTTGGCAGCGCGTGTCATCCGGTTCAACAGTGTGCTGACGGCTCGGTCCGAGTGGTTCTCCAGCTCGTCCTCGAGCATCTCGACGCTAGCGACGATCGAGCTGAGCGGCACCCGCATGTCATGGCTGAGCTCCGCGGCCAGCTGGGACTTCACCGTCGCCGTCGCCTGCCGGAGGTCCGCGGTGAGGGGGGTGAGGGGGATCAGACGTCTGGACTGCAGCAGGCGCAGCTCGATCACCTTGGTGACGCTGAGGGCCAGGGTCTCCAGGGATCGTCGTTGCAGGTCGGTGAACTTCCTCGGCACCGGATCGATGACGCACAGGCGTCCGACCATCTGACCACTCGGAGCGTAGAGAGGTGCGGAGGCGTAGGCGCGTGAGGTGGCCAGTCTGCCGTCGACGAAGCCGATGTCAGCGAAGCGGGGGTCCAGGGTCGCGTCCTCGACGGCGAAGACACCGTCGGTCCCCATCGTGTACGCGCAGAACGTGTCGTCGGGGGAGCACACGAGCGGCTCGAGGCCGTAGGTGATCGGGACGTGGTACTCCGTTCCCCGCAGGATGGTGATGCCTGCCGACTGGCACTCACAGATCGTCGCGACCAGCTCGACGACCTCGCGCAGGTCGGCGTCGTCAGGGCGCGAGAGGATGCTCAGGACCTCGCTGATGGCGAGATCGGTGGAACCGGCACCCGAGGACATGGGTGAACCCCCTTGTCTTGCACGTCGGTCGACCGCCCCTCTGACCTGCAAGAGCACCAAAATAGGCGTCAGCGGGGCAGATGTGAAGATCGCCACCGGTAGGCACTTCCGCTGACCTTCCAGAAGTGGAACGTGTTCTAGACTCTCGGCATGAACCACGAGCTCGACCGCGGCATCGCCGTCGACCGCCTCTCCGAAGGTGAGTACGCCGCCACTCTTGATCCCGGCTGGGTGGTGGGTGGAGGCGTCAACGGCGGCTACCTGCTGGCCGTGATCGGCAACGCGATCCGCACCGAGCTCCACGAGGCCGGCCAACCTGACCCGGTCAGCGTCAGCGCCCACTTCCTCAGTCCCAGCGTCCCGGGCCCGGCCACCATCCGCGTGCGCCGAGTGCGCATCGGTCGCTCGCGCTCGACGGTGGCCGCCAGCCTGGTGCAGCAGCGGGACGGTCGGGAGGTCGAGCGGATCACCGCGCTGGCGGTCTTCGGTGACCTGGACGCGATGCCGAAGCAGATCCAGCGACAGATCGCGCCGCCGACCCTGCCGCCGGTCGAGGACTGCATCCCGACCCTCCAGGCTCCCCACGACTTCATCGAGGTGGCACCCCTGCTGCAGCGGTTCGGCACCCGCATCGACCCGGCGTACGCCGCCTGGACCGTCGGCCGGCCGAGTGGCAGTGGACTCATCCAGGCGTGGTTCAAGCTGGCCGACGACCGCCCGCTCGACACGATCGCGCTGCTGCTGGTCGTGGACGCGCTGCCACCGGTGACCTTCGACCTGGGCCTGCCGGGCTGGGCGCCGACCCTGGAGCTGACCGCGCACGTGAGGGCCAGGCCCGCTTCCGGTTGGGCGATCGTCCGGCACGCCACCCGCAACATCTCCGGCGGCATGTTCGAGGAGGACTGTGAGGTCTGGGACGCCGAGGGACACCTCGTCGCCCAGTCACGCCAGCTCGCGCTGCTGCCACGTCCGCCAGGCTGACCAGGTCTAGACGGCTCACCTCGTTTGCGTGAATTAGTGACCACTCTCTGGCCGAGACGGGCAGCGGCGAGCAAGACTGCAGCCAGGCGTTGTCGATCCTCTCGATCGGTCGCCCAGAGGGGGACGCACGACCATGAGGCAGAAGATCCGCGTGGCGGCGCTGGCACTCGGTGCCCTGCTGCTCGTGCCCGGTGCGAGCGTCGGTGGGCTGGCGAGCGCGCCCCTGCTCCGGCTCCCCTCGCTGGACACCCCGCCGGCGCAACCGGCCAGCATGACCGTGCCGCTCACCACGGACCCGGTGGTCGTGCCCCTGGATGCCAGTCCGAACAGTCGCGGCTTTGCCACGGGTGCCTCCACCGTCTCCGGCGCGACCGCTCCGGCCGTGCCCGCCGACGTGCTGGCGGCGTACACCCTCGCGGTGGCCACCGCCCCGCCGAGCTGCGAGATCACTGTGTCCGTGCTGGCGGCCATCGGTCAGGTGGAGTCCGGCAACCTGGCCGGGCGTACGCTCGACGCCGGTCACCGGGCAGTGCCGGCGATCCTCGGCCCGGTGCTCGACGGGATCTCCTACCAAGCGGTCGCCGACACCGATGCCGGCCAGTGGGACGGTGACCGCAAGTGGGACCGGGCGCTCGGTCCCATGCAGCTGATCCCGTCGACCTGGCGCGTGGTCGGCGTGGACATGGACGGCGACGGTCTCCGCGACCCCCAGGACATCGACGACGCGGCCGGCGCGGCGATGGTCTATCTGTGTGCCGACTACCGCAACCTCGGAACGGCCGACGGTCTTCGGGCAGCCGTCCTCGCCTACAACCACTCGGAGTCCTACCTCACCCAGGTGCTGGCCTGGAAGGCGGCCTACGACCGCACCGACCTGACCGGGCTGGGCAGCGCCAGCATGTCGATGTTCGACGCCTGGGCCCTGCCAGCTGTCGGCTCATTGATGCCGGCGTCCTCCAGCTCGGGAGACTCGGCCTCGACCGCGGCTCCCACCCGGACGAGTCGTCCGCAGCCGGGACCAGCGACGACCACGACCACCCCTCCCGCCCCGACGCCGGCCGGCGGCCCGATCCCCGCTCCGGGCCCGACGACTGGCCCTTCGAAAACCGCCACGACTCCACAGCCGACGACTGGTCCTGCCTCGACGGGCGGCCCGACCAGTGAACCCCCGACGAGTGAACCCCCGACGAGTGAACCCTCGACGAGTGAACCGTCGAGTGAACCGACGCCGACCCCGACCCCGGTGCCGGCCGACGAGCCGAGCCCGACCTGTCCCACTCCGACGTCGTCGGACCCGATGACGATCCCGGCTCCCGAGCCCACTCCCGTGCTGACCGCGAGCGGGGAACCAGTCGTCGTCGACCCCTGCGCGCCGGTGCTGACTCCGTCGGCAGATCCAACGAACTGACACTCTCCTGACGGCTCGGTCACTTTCGGTCGTGGCCGGTGCCTTCGACGCATCATCGAGCCATGAGGCGCACCGTGGCCGCCGCAGCCATCACCACGAGCTTCCTGCTCTCGATCCCTGCGGGTCACGCGGCCCGAAGGCCGGCGCCCCCTCTGGAGGTTTCGCCCCCCGCGTCGTCGGGTGTCGTGGTCCGGGCGGCCTCGGTCACCGAACCGTCCGGTGCCGGCCCGACGGTCCGTCCCGTCTCGGTGGCCGGCGGTGGTGCCAACTCACACGGGTGGACGCGTCCCACCTCAGTACTGGCCCGGGGGCAGGACGATCAGCTCCGGCCCGATCTCCTCGCGGCCTACTCGCTGGCGTCGGCGACCGCGTCCACGACCTGTCACCTGCAGGTCTCGCTCCTCGCGGCGATCGGTCAGGTCGAGTCGGGAGGCACCGGGCCCGGTGTCATCGACGAGCACCACCGGGTGGTTCCGGCGATGATCGGTCCCCGGCTCGACGGAACCCGCTTCGGCGGGGTTCCCGACACGGACCGGGGGTTGTTGGACGGCGACCCGCTCTGGGACCGCGCGGTGGGGCCGATGCAGCTGCTGCCGGCCACCTGGCGTGCAGTCGCCGTGGACATGGACGGCGACGGGAGACGTGATCCCCAGGACGTCTACGACGCGGCAGGGGCGGCCATGCTGTACCTCTGTGCCGACGGTCGCGACCTGTCCACGACGGAGGGACTCAGAGCGGCGGTGCTGGCCTACAACCACTCCGTCCGGTACCTGGCGCTGGTGCTCGCCTGGAAGGCGAGCTTCGACACGGCTCCGGCGTCCCCCCATGACGTGATCCCCGTCATCGGCCCTCCGCTCCCGACCTCCGGGTCGGCGAGGAGGACCGAGGCACCCGGGAGTTCCGCGCCATCAGTCAGGACCAGACCCGGACCCGCGCCCGCGGCCGCACCCGCACCCGCACCCACGATGGCCGTAGGTGCGCCCGTGGGCGTGCCGGCGCCCGGGCCGTCTCTCTCCGTCACCCCGGGACCGGCGCCGGACCCGGTGGCCCAGACCGCCCCGGACCCCTCCGAGGTCCCGGTTCCCCAGCCCGCCCTGGGCCCCTCCGAGGCCCCGGCCTTCCAGCCGGCCCCTACCTCGGCGCCTCCGGCGCCTGTCGTCGCACCGCCTCCTGTCCCCACGCCCCTGCCGACCTGCCAGGTGCTGGACGCCAGTGGCCTGCCCCTGGTGCCCGAGCCGGGTACGGATGCCGGCGTGGCGGTCCCGGCGCCGTCCGGCCTGGCGTCCCCGGACCTGCCCGCAGCGGATCCCGCCTCCGTTCTCGACCCGTGCGCCGTGCTCCCGGTGGTGGCGCCTCCGGTCGGCTGATCCGCAGGCGTCACCCGCGCGAGCTCGCGTCACGCGAGCTCGCCCACGCGAGCTTGCTCTGTCATCAAACCGTCATCTGGGCCACGTCATCGTCGTCCCTTTTGTGGATGGCTGCGTGGCATATCCCGACCTTTCCCGACCCCTGACTAGACCGCCCAGGATTGGCTCTCCCCTTGGCGACGCACTGGGCGTACTTTCATCGATGCCGCCTCGGGAGCCGCTGACTCGTGTATCGAGTCCGCAGATCCGGCGCACGTTGAGATCGATCCTGGGGGGAACGATGGGCAAGCTGTTGGTCGTGGACGACGAGGCGCACGTGGTGCGGTTCCTGTCTCGATTCCTGGTGGCCGAGGGACACTCGGTGCTGACCGCGGGTGATGGGGTCGAGGCCCTGGCACAGCTGCGCGAGCACCGGTTCGACCTCGTGCTGCTGGACCTGGTGATGCCCCGCCTCAGCGGCCTGCAGGTGTTGAGCTCGGCCGCCAAGCTCGAGGGGGATCTCCCGCCGGTGATCGTGCTCTCGGCCGTCAACGAGGTCGCCACCAGGGTGCAGGCGCTGGACCGGGGGGCCGTGGACTTCGTCAGCAAGCCGTTCCACGCCGCGGAGCTGGTTGCCCGCATCCGACGCCATCTCGTGCGGGTGCCGCAACCGCGCCGGCCCGGCCACGATCGTTACATCAGTGCGGGCGGGATCCAGCTCGACCTCGACCGGCGCCGCGCTCGCTGGGGCACGTTCGACGTGATCCTCACCGAGCGTGAGTTCGGTCTGCTCGCCCACCTGATGCGTCGTCGTGGCGACGTGTGTCGCAAGGACGAGCTGCTCCACGACATCTGGGGGCTCGAGTTCGACCCGGGCAGCAACGTCATCGAGGTCTGCATGCGACGGCTGCGGACCAAGCTCGGCGAGCCGCCGATCGAGACCGTGCGCGGTGTCGGCTACTGCTTCTACGCCGAGTGACCATGAACGCCGGCAACCGGTTCTTCGTGCCCTGGACGGTGTTGGCCGGGTGCTGTGCGCTCGTCATGTTGATCTTCCCGGGCGCGGAGACCATCCCTTACCACCTGGCCTGGATCGGCATCGCCCTGGCCTACGGCCTGGAGGCCTGGCCCTGGGGGCAGACGCTCGTGGCCGTGCTGGTCTACACGCTGGTCACAGGAACCATCCTCACGGCGCGTGCCGTCACGGGTGTCATCGGCTTCGGTGAGCTGGCCGAGATCCCGATGATGTCGATCCTGGTGCTGGTCGTCGTGTGGAACGTCAGGAACAGGCACCTCGCCTTCGACTCGCTCTCGAGGATGGCGAACCGGGACCGGCACCGAGCCGCTCAGCGCCAGAGACTGAGCCAGATGACCTCGCACGAGATGCGAACCCCCGCCACCATCGCCATCGGGTACACCGAGGTGCTCCTGTCCCAGGAGACCGACCCGGAGCGCCGCAACGACCTCAGGGTGATCTCCGAGGAGCTCCACCGTCTCGTGCTGGCGGGCGATCGACTGGTCAGGACCCTGCGCATGAGCGATCGTGACGACCTGGGCATGGTGGACATCGACCAGGTCCTGGCGGAGACCGCGGACCGGTGGGCTGTGATCGCCGACCGGGACTGGTCGGTGGACGCGGACGCGGGACTGCAGATGGCCTCGGTGGAGCGGTTGCGGGCCTGCCTCGACACGCTGCTGGAGAACGCGGTCCGCTACACCGACATCGGCGACGTCGTACGCATCTTCGCCCACGTGGTCGACGACAGGCTCCTCATCGGTGTCGCAGACTCCGGCCCGGGGATGGACCCGTTGCTCGTGCGCGCTCTCCGCCTCGACGAGCTCGGCACCCTCAAGCGGAACAGCGCCTACACGGCCAAGGACCCGAAGGCGCAGACGGGTCTGGGCCTCTCCCTGGTGCGTGACGCCGCCGTCGCCCGGGGCGGCCGTGTCGTCGCAGGACGATCGGCAGAAGGCGGAGCCCTGGTGGTGATGTCCTTGCCGTTTCAGGGGGCCGGCACCCAGTCGGCTCGGACGGCGCCCGCGCCGAGGCGACAGGTGCCGGTCACCGCAGCGCGTCACGCCTGACGCAGAACACGTAGCGGCGTCCGGGGTACTCGCTCAGAGACCAGAACGTGTCCGTCGAGGGCCAGTAGGAGATGTCCTCCGGACCGACGGGCAGGGTCCTGGGCAGGGTGCGGAACGATCCCGGTCGACCGACGTGGACCTGACCGAGGCGCCGACGACCGCGGCTGGCCGTCACGTAGTAGACGCCGTCGACGAGGGCGGCCCCCTGCATGTGCCCGAGCCCGCGCTCGTCGAGCCACACCGGCCGGGACGCGCCGTCCTCGTGCGTGGCCAGGTGGAGGGTCTCGGGGTCGAGCGGGAACTTCACCAGCCGGCGGGTCATCTCGGCGACGCCGTACTCGCCGGCCACCAATTGGGGCGGGACGGCGCTGCGGTCCAGGGAGAGGAACGAGTAGCGCATCTTCTCCACGCCCTCGATGGCGTCCGCGTCGTAGGCGAACCTCACCGGGAGCACGTAGCGGTAGCCGAAGGTGTCCTCGGTGGAGTCGACCCGGAGGATGTCGTCGACGAGGCAGCTGAAGAGCCCACGCCGGGTTCCCGCCACGTGCAGGTAGGGGCCGCACCACACCAATCCGCCGGCGTGCACCAGCAGTGGCTTCAGCGCGAGCCTGCCCTCGGTGTCCTTCTCCGGGACCACCAGCAGGACGTGGCGATACTCCAGGGTGTCGATGTCCACGACCGTGATCCGGCTGCCGCGGTTCTGGCCGTCGACCTTCTTGGAGTACCAGCTCGTCATCAGCAGCCGACGACCGTCGATGTCCTCCGCGTCGCTGGCGTCGGCCGAGGTGGTGATGCCCTGGGGCCACCAGCGCTCAGTCCTCTCGTCGGAGTCGTTCCACCGGAAGCCCCAGTCGACGGCCAGTCCGGGAACCCGTGTCCGCTGCGCCTGTCGGTTGAGGTGCCCCAGCACGCCGCCGAGGCCGACACGTGGTCCGAACTTCCTCACGGCCGCGTCGATGTCGGCGGAGTTCTCGTCGGTGCGCCTGAGGTGGATGCTCGACAAGTGGTCCCGGCTCACGCCTTCAACGTAGACGGCGGCATGATGGCGACCGTGCGTGAGGTCGTGGGAGTCGCGGTGGTCGAGGGTGGCCGGGTGCTCGCCGCGCGGCGAGCGGGGCCGTCGGCTCTGGCCGGACGCTGGGAGCTGCCCGGCGGCAAGGTCGAGCCGGGTGAGGCCCCGGAGTCCGCGGCCGTCCGTGAGATCGCCGAAGAGCTCGGGTGCTCGGTCGAGGTCACCGGCTGGCTGGAGGGCGGGAGCAGGATCAGCGACGACCTGGTGCTCCGCGTCGCCACCGCCCGGCTGGTGGACGGCGACCCTGTCCCGACCGAGCACGACGCAGTGCGCTGGCTCGGGCCCGTCCAGCTCCCCGAGGTCGTCTGGGCCGATGCCGACGTGCCGTTCCTCGAGCCGTTGCGCTCTCTCCTGGGGATCACCTGATGCGTGGCGTGTTCTTCGACGAGGAACATGCCCGCGCGGCCGTGGGGCGGCTGGTGGCCGACGGCTACGACGCACACTGTGAACGGGAGCGCTTCGCGGGCGAGGACGACGACGAGGACCACCCATGGGTCGTGGTGACCGATGCGCCGACGATGATGCTGGAGCTGCTGGTGGAGCAGTACGACGGCTGGCTGGAGCCGGATGCCAGGCCGCCACCGACCACGCCGCTCGTGCTGCCGGCGGCTCCCCGTCGCCTCAAGCGGGACCGGTAGCTGGCGGCACCTAGGATCACGGCCATGAACAAGCACCTGCTGCTCGTGCACGCCCACCCCGACGACGAGAGCATCGGCCAGGGCGCGACGATGGCCCGCTACGTCGCCGAAGGGGTCGGTGTCACCCTCGTGACCTGCACCGGTGGCGAGATGGGCGAGATCCTGGTGCCCGGGCTCGAGCACCTCGCCGCCGACCGGGACGACACCCTGGCCGACCAGCGCAAGATCGAGCTCGACCACGCGATGAAGGCTCTCGGCGTGACCGACAACCGCTACCTCGGCGGTTTCAAGCACTACCGCGACTCCGGCATGCAGTGGCACGCCGACGGTCACGCCGTCGCGGCGGACGACGTCCACGCCAACGCCTTCTGGAACGCCGACCTGACCGAGGCGGCCGGCCACCTCGTCGAGATCATCCGCGAGATCCGCCCCCAGGTGCTCGTGACCTACGACGAGTTCGGGGGCTACGGCCACCCCGACCACATCCAGGCCCACCGGGTCGCGACGTACGCCGCCTCGCTGGCAGCCGTTCCCTCCTACCGGCCCGAACTCGGCCCGGCCCACGACATCGCCAAGATCTACTGGGGGGCCATGTCGGCCGCCAAGATGCGTGAGGGGCTCCGCGACCTGCGCGCGGCCGGCGACGAGACCACCTTCGAGAGCATGGACCCCGACAACCTGCCGGCCTTCATGGCCGAGGACGACGCGCTGTCGGCCAAGGTGGTGGCCGACGACTACACCGCGGTCAAGATGGAGGCGCTCCGCGCCCACCGCACCCAGATCGCGGTGGACGGACCCTTCTTCGCGCTCTCCAACAACAAGGGCAACGAGATCTGGGGCACGGAGTACTTCCGCATCGCCAAGGGAACCCAGGGGGCCTTGGGGGCCGACGGCCTGGAGACCGACCTCTTCGCCGGACTCGGGTGAGCCGGGGGGTGGCCGACAACCTCGGTGCGAAGGTGGCCGGGTTCACCGTCCTGGGACTGTTCGTCCTCGTCGGTTCCGCCTGGACCGGGCTCTACCTCTACGCGGGTGACCACGCGCCGCGCCACACGCGCGTCGAGGGGATCAGCATCGGTGGGCTCTCGCCCGACGAGGCCGAGCAGCGCCTTCGCGACGGGCTGGCCCAGCGGGTCACCGAGCCCATCGGCATCACCTACGGGGACGGCCGCTCGCAGTCCGTGGACCCGGCTGAGGCGGGGCTCGCGGTGGACTACGCGGCCTCGGTCGAGGAGGCCGGAGGTGGCTCGGGCTTCGGCCTGCGGCGCATGTGGGCCGTGATCACGGGCGGGGACGACCACCACGCCGAGATCACCGTCGACCAGTCACGGATGCAACCGGCCCTCGAGGGGCTGGACACCGGGATCGGACGGACACCGGTCGAGGCGGCGATCACGTTCACCAACGGTCGTGCGAGCGCCGTGCCGGGCCGGTCGGGTCTGGTCGTCGACCGCAACGAGACCCAGGCGGTGCTCGAAGCCCGCTTCCTGCACGGCGGCTCGCAGAAGATCCCGACCGAGACCCGGGAGCCCTCGGTCTCCGACGACGCCGCGCAGCGCGCTCTCGCGAGCTTCGCGGAGCCCGCGATGTCCGCACCGGTGACGCTGGTCGTCGGCGGGCAGCAGGTGGTTGCCCGGCCGCGCCTCTTCGCCAAGGGGCTCTCGATGGTCCCCGAGGACGGTGAGCTGGTCCCTCGGGTCGACGGTGAGCTGATGCTCGAGGCGCTCGCTCCGGCGATGCGCACGGTGGGACGAGAGCCCGAGGACGCGCGGATCGTCGTGCGCAAGGGAAAGCCACGCGTCGTACCCGCCAAGGTCGGTGTCGAGCTCGACCCGACCGAGATCGAGGACGGGTTCGCGGCGGCCGCGGTCGCCAAGGGCGACCAGCGGCGGCTGGTGGTGGAGGGCAAGGCCACCCAGCCCGGATTCACCACCGCGGACGCCAAGGCGCTCAAGGTCACCGAGCGGGTCAGCACCTTCACCACGAACTTCCCGTACGCGGAGTACCGCAACGTCAACCTCTCGCGCGCGGCGGAGCTGATCGACGGGACGCTGCTGCGGCCGGGGGACACCTTCAGCCTCAACGGCACCGTCGGCGAGCGCACCAAGGCCAACGGTTTCACCGAGGGCTACATCGTCTCCGACGGGATCTTCAAGAAGGACCTGGGTGGCGGTGTCTCGCAGATCGCCACCACCACCTTCAACGCGATGTTCTTCGCCGGCCTCAAAGACGTGCAGCACAAGCCGCACTCGGTCTTCATCGACCGCTACCCCGAGGGTCGCGAAGCGACGGTCGCCTGGCCCACGGTCGACCTGAGGTTCACCAACACCACGCCGTACGGCGTCCTGGTGACGGCCGGAGTGCGCAGGTCCTCGCCCGCCACCGAGGGGGCGGCGACCGTCTCGATGTACTCCACCAAGAAGTGGAAGATCACGACCACCACCGGTGCACGCACCGACTACCGGCAGCCGGCCGTCCGCTACCTGCAGGGCGCGGACTGCGAGGAGTTCAGCGGGACCCAGGGTTTCAGCGTCAATGTATTCCGCTACTTCCGCGACCTGAACTCTGGCAAGGTGCTGCGCAAGGAGAAGTTCCACACCGACTACATCGCTGGTGACACCGTGCGTTGCGGGGCGCCGCCGAAGGCGAAGCCAGCACCCAAGCCGAAGCCGAAGCCGAAGCCGAACCGGAACTGACTCGAGGCACTCACCACCGGAGACCAGCATGGGCACTCGGACCAGCAGCATCGTCGGCGCACTGGCAGCGCTCGTCCTGGGAGCGGGGGTGCTGGGTGCCCCTCCCGCCCGGGCCGCTGCACCGCCCACCCTGTCCGCAGCCGGGGCGAACGACTGGTCGTGCACGCCGACCAGGGCGCACCCGTCGCCGGTGGTGATCGTGCACGGCACCTTCGGCGACAGCCGGATCCTGCTGGACCGGCTCTCGTGGAGCCTGCACCGGGCGGGCTACTGCGTCTTCGCCCTGGACTACGGCAACCGGGCGACGGGTCCGATCGAGCAGTCGGCCGAGCAGCTCAAGGCCTTCGTCACCCGGGTGCTCGGCGCCACGGGAGCCGCCAAGGTCTCGATGGTCGGGCACTCCCAGGGCGGCATGATGCCGCGCTACTACCTGAAGTTCCTCGGCGGCACCAGCAAGGTCGACGACCTCGTCGGGCTGTCGCCGTCCAACCACGGCACCTTCAACCCGCTGCTGCTCACCCCCGGTCTGAACTACCTGTGCCCGTCCTGCCTCCAGCAGAAGACGGGTTCGGCGTTCCTCCGGCGGCTCAACGCCGGCGACGAGACCCCCGGGTCTGTCAGCTACACCAACATCGTCACCCGCTACGACGAGGTGGTGCTGCCCTACACGTCTGGATACCTGAGCGGTCCGACTACCACGAACATCAAGCTCCAGTCGAAGTGCCCGTTCGACCTGTCCGGGCACCTGCTCATCCCGATGGACGGCGCGGCCATCCGGCTGGTCCTGGACGCGCTCGGTCGTCCGGGGCCGGCGAGCCCGACGTACCGCCCCTCCTGCCTGCCCTGAGCCGGCCGTGGCGACGGCCAGTTCAGCCGGAGTGGACGAGGTAGACGTAGCGGTGGTGCACCTCGTAGCCGCGGGCCTCGTAGAGCAGTCGTGCCGCCTCGTTGGACTCCACCACCTGGAGGTACGACGTGGTCGCTCCCTGCTCCGCGCCCCACTCCAACAGCGATCCGAGCACGGCGCTGCCCAGGCCCGTGCCGCGCAGGTCCTCGCGGGTCCAGAGCGAGGAGACCCCGACCCAGTCAGCGTGGAAGGCGCCCCGGCCACGCGCGAGCACCGCGCCCTGCTCGTCACGGACGGTGGCGAAGGTGACCTCGCCGGCCTCGAGGACCGTCCTGGCGTCCTCGCCGTAGCTGGCGGCGCGCTCGTCGGTGGCCAGCCAGCCGGCGTCCAGCGTCGGGTCGTGGCGCGGCTCCGCGACCGCGACGCCGGCCAGGCGGCGCAGGACCCGTGACACCGAGGACAGCATGAGCAGGGTCGGGTCGTAGGCCGCCCACCCCGCGGTCGAGAACGCCTCGGCCTCGGGACCCTCGGGGTGGACCTGGGCGCGGGCTGGTAGTGAGCGGGCGGCGTACCACTCGTCCACCCGTGCGACCGCATCGGTGAGGGGGACACCGGGCTGGCCGAGCGCGAGCACCGAGTTGGCCCGCGACGAGAATCCACCGGAGGCCCGCAGGCACCAGTCGCCGAGCGGCTGGCTCTCCGCCGGCTGCCAGCCGGGCAGGGCGAGCCGGTCCGCCTCGGCCGCCCCGAGGCGGCGGTGCACCGAGGGTCGCGGTGGGACGGGCTTGCCGGAGACGATGTCGGCGGTCGGGATCTCCACCAGGCTGCCGTCCTCGCGACGGACCGTGGCGAGACCGTCCTGCCAGGACTCACAGATGCCCAGGACGTCGGTCATCGCCGGCCCGCCGCTGGGGCCGGTCTCGCCCGGCAGCACCCGGCGTACGACCACGCGGAGCCCGATCACGTGCGGTCCCAGGACCCCCACGGCACGAGCGATTCCGTGTCGGCCCTCGGGCACGTCTTCGGCGACCACGATGGGATACTAGGCTGGCCTCGTCCGCCACCGGACCGAACCCTCAGGAGGAACCAGGTGACCTACGTCATCGCCCAGCCTTGTGTCGACCTGAAGGACCGTGCCTGCGTCGACGAGTGTCCTGTCGACTGCATCTACGAAGGCAAGCGGATGCTCTACATCCACCCGGACGAGTGTGTCGACTGTGGCGCGTGCGAGCCGGTCTGCCCGGTCGAGGCCATCTACTACGAGGACGACACCCCCGAGGAGTGGAAGGAGTACTACGACGCCAACGTCCACTTCTTCGACGACCTCGGCTCTCCCGGCGGTGCGGCCAAGATGGGTGAGATCGACAAGGACCACCCCATGATCGCGGCGTTGCCTCCCCAGCCCCAGGCGGAGTGACGGCGGCCATCACCCGGGCCAAGGTCTCCACCCGGCTGCCGGACTTTCCCTGGGACCGGCTCACGACGTACGCCGTACAGGCGCGCGCGCACGTTGACGGCATCGTCGACCTCTCGATCGGCACGCCGGTCGACCCGGCCCCGGAGATCGTCCAGCAGGCTCTCTGTGAGGCCGCAGACTCGCCCGGCTACCCGGTCACGATCGGGCTGCCGGAGACCCGGCAGGCCTGCATCGACTGGCTCTCCCGGCGCTTCGGCGTCACCGGCCTCGGCCTCGACGGCGTGCTGCCCTCCATCGGTTCCAAGGAGCTGATCTCGGGCCTGCCCGCCCACCTCGGCGTGGGACCCGGCGACCTCGTCGTACACCCTCGGCTGGCCTACCCGACCTACGAGGTGGGGGCGGCCCTGGTGGGGGCGGAGTCGATCGCCACCGACTCGTTGACCTCGGTCGGTCCCCGCACCCCCGCGCTGGTCTGGGTCAACTCACCCTCGAACCCCACCGGCCGCGTGCTGCCGGTCGAACACCTGCGCAAGGTCGTGGACTGGTGCCGCGAGCGCGGGGTCCTGCTCGTCTCCGACGAGTGCTACCTGGAGTGCGCCTGGGACGTCGAGCCCGTCTCGGTGCTGCACCCCGACATCAACGGCGGATCGCTCGAGGGGATCCTCACCGTGCACTCGCTGTCCAAGCGCTCCAACCTCGCCGGCTACCGCTGCGCCTTCGTCGCGGGCGACCCGGTTGTGGTGGGCGAGCTGCTCGCCGTGCGCAAGAACCTCGGCCTGATGATGCCTGGTCCCCAGCAGCGAGCCATGGTCGCGGCGCTCGACGACGACGCTCACGTCGAGGAGCAGCACGCGCGGTACGCCGTCCGACGCGCGCGGCTGCGCACGGCCCTGGAGTCGGCCGGCTTCCGGATCGACCACTCCGAGGCCTCGCTCTACCTCTGGGCCACCCGCGACGAGCCCTGCTGGGACACCGTCGCCTGGTTCGCCGAGCGCGGCGTCCTCGTCGCCCCCGGCGCGTTCTACGGCGCCGCTGGAGAGCGACATGTCCGCGTCGCCTTCACCGCGACCGACGAGCGAGTTGCGGCGGCCGTGGACCGACTCGCCCGGTAGCTGCGGCCGGTTGCCCACCTGGCGGGGAACGCGCTGCAGGTTCCCCCGTCGACCGGTGACTCCGGACGACCCTTCCCGTCAGTTGCATCGGATCTCTGTGCGACGGCGGCATCCGGACGAGTTCGGCTGGTTGAGGAGCGAGCGTCTCGAAACCGGGTGCGCCTACCGCGGGCCGAGCCCCCCGATCGTGCGCCGTCATGACCGAGAATCTGGTTGAGAAAGTTTGGAGATTCCCCTGTGGAGCAGGGGGAATCTCGGGTTCGGCTGTCAGTGGTGGGTGCTTGGATTGAGTCATGACCAACCAGCCCATCGACCCTCCCGACACCCCTGGTGCCTGGGG
>JBKJON010000284.1:0-5588 GCA_046595715.1 Marmoricola sp. | reverse complement strand
GGCCGCTGCCATCCTCGTGGCCATCAACGCGGTCTTCCAGATCTTGGCGTTCGCGCTGCTCGGCTACTTCTACCTCCAGGTGCTCCCCGGCTGGCTCGGTCTCGAGCAGACGTCCCTCGACGTCGCGATCTGGGGCATCGCCAAGTCGGTGCTGGTCTTTCTCGGCATCCCGCTCCTGGCCGGCTTCCTGACCCGGACCTTCGGCGAACGTGCCAAGGGTCGTGAGTGGTACGAGTCGACGTTCCTACCCAAGATCGGCCCGGCCGCGCTGTACGGGCTGCTGTTCACCATCGTCATCCTCTTCGCCCTCCAGGGTGACACCATCACCAACCAGCCTCTCGACGTCGCCCGCATCGCGCTACCGCTCCTCGTGTACTTCGCGCTCATGTGGGGCGGCTCGATGTTGCTGACGCGGGCCCTCGGCTTTGACTACCAGCGCGCCACCGCGGTCTCCTTCACTGCTGCGGGCAACAACTTCGAGCTCGCCATCGCGGTGGCCATCAGCGTCTTCGGTGTCACCTCCGGTCAGGCCCTTGCCGGCGTCGTCGGCCCCCTGATCGAGGTTCCAGCGCTCATCGGTCTGGTCTACGTCAGCCTCTGGGCGCGCAAGTTCTACCGCGAACGCACGCCCACTGACGCCGGAGTCACCCGATGACCGCCACCGAGCAGGACACCCCGCCCCAGGTGGTGTTTGCCTGCGTGCGCAACGGCGGTCGCTCCGTGATCAGCCGTGTCCTGACTGAGCACTACGCCGGCGGCCGGGTCGTGGCTCTCTCGGCGGGCACCCAGCCCGGGGAGCACATCCACGCCGAGGTCGCCGAGGTCCTTGAGCTGCTCGGCCTCGACACCTCAGCCGAACAGCCCAAGCTCCTGACCCGCGACACCATCGCCGCGAGCACCATGGCCATCACGCTCGGCTGCGGCGAGGAGTGTCCTTACGTCCCCGGCGTGAAGTACGTCGACTGGCCCGTCGCCGACCCCGGCGGACAGGACGAGGCAGGTGTTCGCGACGTCGTCGCCGACCTCGACGCCCGCGTCCGGACACTTCTCGTCGAGCTCGTCCCGGACATCGAGCTGCCGTCTTCGGTCCTCGAGCGCGACTGAGACCAAGGCAGGAGCGTCCTGTCGGAGAAGCCCAGCGTGTTGTTCGTCTGTATCAAGAACGGCTGCGAGTCGCAGCTGGCCGCCGGCCTGGTGCGCCAACTCGTCGGTGACCAGGTCCACGTCGAGTCGGCCGGTACCGGTCCCGGGACCTCCCTGAACTCCTTGTCGTCAGCACGATGGCCGAGATAGATGGCGACATCGGAGCCGAGGTGCCCAAACCGGTGACGCCTGAGCTGATGGGCGCCGCTGATCTCTTGGTGACGCTGGGTCGCGAAGAGACGGTCGACCCCACCCCGGTCCCGGGACCGTCACAGGACGGATCTTGCGGGATCGGTCGACGCCATGTTCGTCCTTCTCGCAGTTCGCGCGTTTGAGCACCCCGCTACTCTTCTCCTCGAGGGGAGTACCTCACTCAGACTATTCCGGTCAGTACGGTTCCTCGACAGGCGCCTCGGGTGGTCGCCGGTCGTGGTGTGGCCGGTGAGGGAGACCTCAAGCACTCTGCGCTTGAGGAGACCTATGAACACGATCGACACCATCGCCACCCCCACCCTGTGGGCGGTGACCATCGCTGCCGTCCTGGTGCTGCTCGCGGTGGACTTCGTCGCAACGCGCAAGCCGCACGAGGTCTCGATGCGCGAGGCGATCGCGTGGTCGTCCTTCTACATCGCTCTACCCCTGGCCTTTGGCGTCTACGTCTGGACCCAGCACGGAAGCGACCGCGGCGTGGAGTACTACACCGGCTATCTCGTGGAGAAGACCCTCAGCGTCGACAACCTCTTCGTCTTCATGCTCCTCCTGGCCGCCTTCGCGGTGCCTGCTGTGCTCCAGCAGCGCGTGCTGCTCTACGGGATCATCGGCGCCCTCGTGCTACGCGGCATCTTCATCGCCTTGGGCGCCGCGGCCCTGTCGGCCTTCGACTGGGTGTTCCTCGTCTTCGGCCTGGTACTGGTCGCGACCGGCGCCAAGCTGCTGCGAGACGCGATGAATCACGGCGACCACGAGGTCGCCGTAAGCGATATGCGCATCGTGCGGCTGGTTCGTCGGCTGATGCGGGTCACCGAGACCTACGAGGGCACCAAGCTCATCATCCGGGTGCGGGTCGGGACGGCGACCAAGCGCGCGCTGACGCCGTTCGCACTCGTCGTCATCGCGGTTTTTGCCACCGACGTCGTCTTCGCCGTCGACTCGGTGCCGGCTGTTTACGGCATCACCGGCGACCCCTACCTGGTCTTCGCCACCAACGCCTTCGCCCTGCTCGGTCTTCGCGCGCTGTACTTCGTCCTCCAGGGGGCGCTGGCCAAACTGGTGCACCTCAAGTACGGCCTGGCTGCGATCCTTGGCTTCATCGGCATCAAACTGGCCCTCCACTGGGCCCACCTGCAGTGGACGCCGGTGCCGGAGATCCCGACCTTGGCCTCGCTGGCCGTCATCATCGGCATCCTGGCCCTGACGGTGACGACCTCGCTCATCGCGGCGAAGCGTGTCGCGCGGATGGAGTCGACCGACGCCGCGGTCTGAGGAGTACGAGAAGGGGCATTCGCGAGAAACAAGAAGCTCCAGACGGCAACCGGAGACATGTTGGAAGCGCCAGTGCCCGGGGGAGGCCACCCGACGCCGTCTCACGAGCCCATGTCGATGGTCGCGCCGCCCGCCAGCACGGTGACGAGGTCGGCAGCCAGGCCGAGACCCGCCCCCAGCCAAGCCGGGCATGGTTTCGTGGCCAGCGCACGGTCTATCCGGTTGATGCCGATACACAGCCTGTGACGAAAGCCGCGACAGACGTGGGGCAGCCACGCAATCCCCGATGATCGGGACGATCGAGAACACGACTGCCATGGGCCGCCGGTGTCGGGCAAGCCGCTGCCAGTCCGATAACCGAATAACGTGTGGTGACGCGCCACGTGAGCAAGAGGTCCGGTTTGGCCGTCCCGTAGGGGATCCGCTACTGCCGGTCGGCCTTCGCGTCGCATCCGGGGCCGCGTCGCACCGGCTCCAGCTGGGTTTGCCTGGCGACGAGCTGTCCGTTCAACCGGGTCATCGCGGAGAGTCGGTTTGGTGGCGATGACGACCTCGGTGGCTAGTCAGTGAGTTCCCGTTCCGGGTCACTCGCGAGTGACTGGCCACGACCCACCTTGCTGTGCCGGTACCCGTACAGGGCGTATACGAGGGCCCCGATCAGGAACCACACCGCGAACCGCACCCAGGTTTCCCACATCAACTGACTCGTCAGGTACAGCGAGAACCCGATGCCGAGCAGTGGGACCACGGGCATGAACGGCACCCGGAACGTGCGGGGCAGGTCGGGCGAGCGATATCGCAACACGATGACCGCCGCACAGACCACCACGAACGCCAGCAGGATTCCGATGTTGGTGAGCTCGGCCGCCGTCCCGATCGAGACGAACCCTGCGATGCCGGCGGACACGATGCCGACGATCCAGACTGGGCGGCTGGGTGAGTGGTTCTTGTTGGTGGTCGCGAACCAGGCGGGCAGCAGCCCGTCGCGACTGATCGCGTACCAGATCCGGGAGGCTCCGAGGGTGAAGGAGAAGAGCACGGTGATGATGCCGACGATGGCCCCGACTGCGACCACCTTCGCGAACTCGGGTCTGCCGACCGCACTGAACGCCTCGCTGAAGGCGGCGTTCTCCGACAGGTCGGTGTACTTCACCATCCCGGTCAGCACCGTGGCTGCCAACAGGTAGAGCACCATGGCGATGGCCAGCGAGATCACGATCGCCTTGGGCAGGTTGCGTTCGGCCTCTTTCGACTCCTCCGCGGCCGTGCTCATCGCGTCGTAGCCGAACACTGCGAAGAAGACGGTCGCGGCGCCCGTAGCGATCCCACTGAAGCCGAAGGGAGCGTACGGCGTGAGGTTGTCAGCCTTGACGTAGAAGAATCCGACGACGATCACGGCGAGCACAATCGCGATCTTGATGAACACCAGGTAGGTCTCGATACGGACGCTGGTCTTGATCCCGCGGTTAAGCAGCCAGGCCACGCCCAGGCACAGGAGGATCGCGAACAGGTCCACGCGATGTCCGTCACCGCTGCCGGGCGCCCCGAGCATCCAGGTCGGCAGGACCAGGTGCAGCGCTGTGAGCAGGAACGAGATGTACTGGGAGACGCCGATGGCGACCACCGCGACGATGGCCGTGTACTCCAGCAGCAGGTCCCAGCCGATGAACCATCCGACGACCTCGCCGAGAACGGCGTACCCGTAGGTGTAGGCCGAGCCCGACTGCGGGATCAGACCACCGAACTCCGCGTAGGACAGCGCTGCGCAGGCACTCGCGAAGCCGGCCAGCAGGAACGAGAGCGACACCGCCGGACCGGCGTCGGACTTCGCGACCGGACCAGCCAGCGCGAAGATGCCCGCGCCGATGATCGCGCCGAGCCCGATCGCGGTCAACTGCCAGAGCCCGATGCTGCGCTCCAACGAAGCGTCGGACTCCCCGGTGATCGGCTTGCGCCGGAAGACTCCCGAAACGGCCACACCCGAGGGCTGACTCATTTCCGTATTGTCTATCCTCCCGCGAGAGACCGCAACCACTGGCGCTCTGCGGCGTGAACGGACGAACGCCCAGCTCATCGGTCCTCTCGTCCACTCACCTCGGATGGTGTCTGCGCGCTCGACCGCTACCTTGAACTTCGACGCGGCCGGCCAGGACGGGGCGGACAGGCGGCGCCCCGAACTGGCGGATGCGTCGCGACGGGCGGCTGCGGGCGGTGGCGGTGGCGGAGGCGGCGGGCCCTTGTCCTCGGAGCTCAACGTCTATCGCTGCCATGTGGTGTCCTTCTGCCACAGCATGTTCGGAGCACGCTCCTCCCTGTCCGCTTCCATCAACCTCCCACCATCGCCCACGGCGGCCTGATCCTGCCGCCGAGCATGTTCGAGGATCTCCTCCATCAGGTCGTGGGTCTCGCCCGGAACCGCGAACGGTTGCCAGCCGCCCGGCAGCACCTCAAGCGGAGCCTGCTGCTTCACGGAACGACCAGGTGTCGTTGAGGTGGACGACGTGGACGCAGGTCACGCGGCAGCGGTCCGCATCAGGGCTGAGATCGTGCATCCACTCAATGACGAGCCCTGCGGCGTGCGTCGCTTCTTCGTCCGCGACCCCGACGGGCACGTGGTCAACACACTGACGCACCCGTAGCGACCCGATCCCGTTTGCGCCACCTGATACATCGCGATCACCGATCCTCACGCAGAGCGTGGCCAGTACGGGATCCCGAATCGGGACTCATGACAGTCCTGCGTGCGCGCCGACCACTCGTACCGCAGTCGCCCGGGACGCGGACCTCTCGCTTCACCACCAGGGCTGATCGTGAGGCACCGATGGTGACCTTGCCGCTGGCGCGACGAGATACCTGATCGAAGCACGTGCAGGCCAGTAGGTTGATGTGGGCGTTGCTTCGCCTTCAAGCAGGCAGCAGCCGGCGGCCGGTGATGTCTTGCGGAATGATCCGGACGTGGAAGG
>JBKJON010000478.1:0-6984 GCA_046595715.1 Marmoricola sp. | reverse complement strand
GCCGTGCCGTTCTGGGAGACGACCTCGTTCCACCCGGTGGGTCCGGTGTAGACCGGACCGATCGAGTTGCTCGAGAAGAACAGCAGCAGGGTGTCGCCCACCTGGGTGCCGCTCGGCACGACGACGGAGTGGTTCGCACGGTTGCCGTTGGTGCTCGCACTGTTCACGAAGGAGATGGTGTCGGCCTGGCTCGTCGGACTGGCCGTCTTCGTGACGCTCGAGGTGGCAGACTTGTTGTCGGTCACCGTGAGCGTGACCGGACGGTCGCCCGCGGTGGCGTAGGTGTGGGTCGCGATGGCCGTGGTGGCATGCGCGGTGCCGTCACCGAAGTCCCAGTCGTAGGTCAGCGCCGCACCTTCGGGGTCCGTCGACGTGGTCGCGTCGAACGAGCACACCAGCTGGTCACAGGAGACGAGAGCGTTGGCGACCGGCGCCTCGTTGACCGCCTCCGGCACGGCCTGGTAGGGGAACATCGCCCGGGAGGCCCAGCCGGTGCCGGCGCTGCTGAGCAGCGTCAGCGTCCCAGCGACCGGGGCGTGGCTGGCCTGGTCCCAGGTGGCCACCGAGAGCTGACCTGCGGTGTTGGCGATGTAGATCTTGCCGCCCGCCACGAAGGCGCCCCTCACCGTGGACCAGTTGATGCCGGTCGTCGTGGTCGAGAAGCGCTGCTGGCCGACGACGTCGTCCTCGGTCTCGAACCCGCGGCGGTAGAGGGCGTTGGTCCCGGACTTCGTGTAGTAGATCCGACCCTCGGCGTAGAAGAGGCTGGTGATCGTCTGGACGTCGGTGTGCCAGTCCGACTGGGCCACGATCGCGTCTGCGGTGCTCACCGAGCCGGCCGTTCCGTAGGTGGTGCCGTCGAAGGCCATCTTCGATACGGTGCCGTCGTTGTTGGCCAGGTAGAGCACGCCGTTGGCCATGAAAGCGCCAGTGCTGGCGCTCCAGCCGGGTCCGGTCGGAGCGTTGGCCGTGCTGGTCACCGACGTGCCGGTGAAGGCCCTGCGTACGAGCTGCGAGCCACCTGAGGGCACCGTGAAGACACTGGCGGGGAGGGCGTTCGCCAGGATCTTCGGCAGGGCGGCCCCGCCGGCGAGCGGCATGAAGGCGATGCGGGCGTGGTAGGTGTTGCCGGGCGTGTGGCCGATCAGCGTCGTGTCGGAGCCCACGTAGAGACCGTCGTCGGTGGCCAGCATGTCTTGGATGCCGACCCCGCGGGCGCGGGTGGGGTTCCAGGAGTAGGCCATGCCGTTGACGGGGTTGAGGGCGGCGATGCCCTCGCGGCTGACCGCACCCTGGCCGGCCTTGTTACCGGCCGCGGGGTTGTTCTGCCAGCGCATGTGGCCGCCGGCGTAGATCACGTCGTCGGTCACCTCGATGGTCCACGTCGTGTCACCGCCGGGGTAGGCCGTCCAGGTCGCGGGCGAGAGCGTGGTCGAGGCGGCGTCGAACCGAGCCACCACGTCACAGCCGACAGTGCCTGCGTTGCTGCCGGAGACGCCGCCGTAGGCACCGGTCGTGGAGACGACGAAGTAGGAGCCGTCGGGTGAGTACTCGACGTCGCTCATGTAGGTGTCGAACTTGGCCGAACAGGCCGACGTGTAGAGGTTGGTCGACCAGTTGGTCACCGACGTTGAGGCACCGGAGATGTCGAGCTGGACGATCTGCGAGCGCGACAGCCCGTTGACGCTGGTGAAGTTGCCGACTGCCATCAGCCGGTCGTTGGCCCGGTTGATCGAAAGCTGGAGGACGTTGTTGGTGGCGCCCAGGTTGGCGTTGTGCAGGCCGGACAGGACGACGTTCATGTAGGCGTCGCGCCGGCCGGTGGCCGCCACGAGCGAGCCGATGCCCTTCTGGGCGACGCCGTTGATGTGGGTGAACTTGCCCGCGAGGTAGAGGCGGTTGCCGACGACCTCGAGGTCGCGGATGTCACCACTGATGGTGGGAGCGGTGAAGGCTGGGTCCACCGTGCCGGTGGCGACGTCCATCTTGAAGACGCGGCCCGGCATGACCACCCCGGCGGCGGAGGTGAACGCCCCTGCGACATACACCGACGTACCGTCCGCGGCGGGCAGCACCTTGTAGACGGTTCCGTTGGGGTCGGGGGCGAAGGTCGTCGAGAGCTTGCCGGTGGTGGCGTCGAACGCGAGCACGTTCGCACGGGTGACTGTGGACGAGGTGTTGAAGTTCTGCGCCTGCGTGAACTTGCCGCCCACGATGATCGTGTTGCCGACCTGGGCGATGGAGTAGACGGTGCCGTCCAGGATGTTCGGGGAGTTCCTCCCCGGCTCATCACTGACGATCCTCTGCGTCTGCGAGGCACTGTTCCCGGTGTCCGCGGCCTGGGCTGCGGGTGCCACCAGGGAAAGTCCAGCCGCAAGGAGAGCAACAGGCAACACCCGCGCGAGAAGTGTGCGCACTTCGACCAACCCCCACCAGAACAGAACGAATGAAGAACGCCTTCTCCCAGACGTGGGGTCATTGTTCATCCAGGGCGCCGCGAGCGCTCATTCCTCGACCGGCCGGTCTGGTCCGGTCACTCCGCCGTGAGACGCCGTGTTGACGAACCTGTCATTTCGACTCCCGATCGGGGAGCCTCGAGTCTTCAATCCCGGCGCTTCAGCGCCCGGTCGACGGCAGCAGAGTCCAGGATCTCGCGCACCGCCATGGCGGCACAACCGACCACGCCCGACTGGTCGCCGTGCGTGACCGGGACGATCACCAGCTCTCGGGTAGCCAGGGCCGAGGCGTGGGAGTACAGCGTCTCGCGCAGGCCGGCCACGAAGATGTCATAGGCCTGCGCCAGGTCGCCCCCGACCACGACTGCCTCGGGGTTGAGCAGGTTGACCGCGGAGGCGACCACCTCGCCGACGCGGCGACCGGCTTCGCGCACGAGGTGACGGGCCTCGGGATCACCCTGGCCGGCAAGCCGCACGAGGTCACGCACGTGGGCGATCTCGTGCCCACCCTCGACGGCCGTCTGGACCAGCGCCCAGCCCGCGGCCACCGTCTCCAGGCAGCCGGTGTCGCCGCAGCGGCAGGCGAGACCCTGCGCCGCGGGAATCTTGGTGTGGCCGATCTCGCCAGCCGCCCCGAGGGCCCCGCGGAGCAGCTGACCACCGGTCACGATGCCGACGCCGATACCGGTCGAGGCCTTGATGAACACGAGATCCCGGTGGTGCTCCAGGTGGCCACGACGCTCCGAGAGGGCCATCACGTCCGCGTCGTTCTCCACGAAGACGGGGGCCCCGGTCAGCTCGCGCAGGAACGAGGCCAGCTCCACGCCGTTCCACCCGGCCATGATCGGCGAGTCGAGACTCGCCCCACGGGCCAGGTCCACGGTGCCGGGGATCGACAGGCCCACCGCCCGCACGTCCCCGGCGGGTCGCCCCAACCGGTGCATCAGGTCGGCCAGGCCGGACACCACCTGCGGCATCAGCTTCCCCGCGGAGGACCCCACCTCCTGGTCCAGGTCGGAGGCCGCCAGCACGCTGCCCTCGAGGTCACAGACGGCCAGCTGGGTGCGGCTGCGGCCGATCGCACCGGCGAGCACGACGCCCGCGTCCTGGTTGAACCGGAGCCGCACCGGCGGCCGACCGCCCATGGCAGGCCCGCGCCCGCCGTCGACGCCCTCGACCACCAGTCCCGACTCGAGCAGCAGGCCGATCCGGGCGGAGACCGCGGTGCGCGAGAGCCCGGTGACGCGCCCGACCTCGCTCCGGGTGGTCGCGCGGCCGTCACGGATCAGCGAGAAGACCTGGCCGGCCGTGGCTGGCCCATCCCCGACTGGCATGCCTGTCATTCAACCACTCACTGTTCCTCGGACACGCGCGATGTTCACCATTTTGTATTCGAAAAGACATAATAGTGTCTTGCGCGTACGCATAACTACGCCTACGGTGAGAGCTCGCCTCCAGTCCTTTCGAGGGAAACTGATGTCTGAACTTCCCGGCCCCGCGCTTCCCGGTCCTGTCCCCGCAGCCGACTTCGTCGTCTTCGGCGGCACCGGTGACCTCGCCGCCCGCAAGCTGCTCCCCGCCCTCTACCTCCGCGACCGGGACGGCCAGCTGCCCCCGGAGACGCGCATCATCGCCCTGTCCCGAGCAGGTCTCGACGACGACGGCTACCGCGACAAGATCCGTGGCGAGCTGTCCCGCTTCGTGCGGACCGGTGAGCTCGACGACACGGTCGTCGAGCGGTTCGTCGGCCGTCTGTCCCACGTCAGCATCGACATCGAGCAGGAGGACGGCTGGTCCACCCTCGTGGAGAAGCTCGACGACGACGAGCGGGTCCGCGTCTTCTACCTCGCCATCGGGCCGAGCCTCTTCGGCCCCGTCAGCCAGCGCCTGGCCGACCACGGCCTGGTCACCCCGACCTCCCGGTTGGTCCTGGAGAAGCCCATCGGTCACGACCTGGCGTCGGCGCTCACGATCAACGACGCGGTGGGTGCGGTGTTCGAGGAGCGTCAGATCTTCCGCATCGACCACTACCTCGGCAAGGAGAGCGTGCAGAACCTGCTGGTGACGCGGTTCGCCAACACGTTCCTCGAGCCGCTCTGGAACGCGAACTGCATCGACCACGTGCAGATCACCGCCTCGGAGACGATCGGCGTCGGCACGCGCGGCGGCTACTACGACGCGTCGGGCGCCCTGCGCGACATGATCCAGAACCACCTGCTCCAGCTCCTCTGCCTGGTCGCGATGGAGCCTCCGACCTACGTCGGCAAGGAGAACGTCCGCGACGAGAAGCTCAAGGTGCTCCAGGCCCTCAAGCCGATCGTCGGCGAGGAGGTGGACCGCGCAGTGGTCGCCGGTCAGTACTCCCCCGGTCTCGTCGACGGCGAGCCCGTGCCGTCGTACCGCACCGAGACCGAGCGCCCGGACTCGACCACGGAGACCTTCGTGGCCATCAAGGCCGAGGTCCAGAACTGGCGCTGGGCCGGTGTCCCGTTCTACCTGCGCACCGGCAAGCGGATGGAGCGCCGGACCTCGGAGATCGTGATCCAGTTCAAGGCCGTCCCGCACCCGATGTTCCCGGGCAGCGAGGGCACCAGCGAGCCCAACCGGCTCGTCATCCAGCTCCAGCCGGACGAGGGCATGAAGCTGCACATGACAGCCAAGGAGCCCGGTCCCGGTGGCATCCGGCTACGTCCGGTCTCGCTCGACCTCAGCTACGCCCAGACCTTCCAGCGGCACTCGCCCGACGCCTACGAGCGCCTGCTCATGGACGTCGTGCGCGGCAACCCCACGCTGTTCATGCGCCGCGACGAGGTCGAGGCCGCCTGGACCTGGGTCGAGCCGATCCTCGACCGCTGGGCACGACCTGACCATCGCCCTCGCCCCTACCCCTCCGGCACCAACGGCCCCAGCGCCGCCACCACTCTTCTCGAGCGCGACAGCCGCTCCTGGCCCGAATGAGGTTCTGATGACCCGACGCACCCCCCAGATGAACCAGGTCGTCGCCGAGGTGACGGCGCGCATCACCGAGCGCAGCGCCACCGAGCGCACCGCCTACCTGCATCGTCTCGATCAGGCCGCCGAGCGTGGCCCCGCCCGCGGCCGGCTCGCCTGCGCCAACCTCGCGCACGGCTTCGCCGCGTCGGGCCCGGTCGACCGGGCCGCCCTGCGCGGCACGGTCAAGCCCAACGTCGCCATCGTCTCGGCCTACAACGACATGCTCTCGGCCCACCAGCCGTTCGAGTCGTTCCCCGCCCAGCTGAAGAAGGCGGTGATCCGCTCCGGTGGCATCGCCCAGTTCGCAGGCGGCGTGCCCGCCATGTGCGACGGCATCACCCAGGGACGTGACGGCATGCAGCTCTCGCTGTTCAGCCGCGACGTGATCGCGATGTCCACGGCGATCGCGCTCTCCCACGACATGTTCGACGCCGCGCTGATGCTCGGCGTCTGCGACAAGATCGTCCCCGGGATGCTGATCGGTGCCCTCTCCTTCGGCCACCTCCCGACCGTCTTCGTGCCCGCGGGTCCGATGACCTCGGGACTGCCCAACGACGAGAAGGCCGCCGTCCGCCAGCGGTACGCCGCCGGCGAGATCGGTCGTGAGGAGCTGCTGGAGGCCGAGTCGGCGTCGTACCACTCGGCCGGCACATGCACCTTCTACGGCACCGCCAACTCCAACCAGATGCTGATGGAGGTCATGGGCCTGCACCTGCCCGGGGCGAGCTTCGTCAACCCCGGCACCCCGTTGCGTGCCGCCCTGACCGACGCGGCCGCCGCCCGCGCGACGGCGCTCACCACCTGGGGCGAGCGTTACACCCCGGTCGGCCACATCGTCGACGAGAAGGCCATCGTCAACGGCTGCGTCGCCCTCCTCGCCACCGGCGGGTCCTCCAACCACACGCTCCACCTCGTGGCCATCGCCCGCGCGGCCGGGATCACCCTGACCTGGGACGACCTGTCCGACCTCTCGGCCGTCGTACCCCTGATCGCGCGGGTCTACCCCAACGGCAAGGCCGACGTGAACCACTTCCACGCCGCCGGCGGGCTGGGCTTCACCGTCCACTCGCTGCTCAAGGCGGGGCTCCTCCACGACGACGTCCAGACCGTCGCGGGCCACGGCCTGTGGCGCTACACCACCGAGGCCAGCCTCACCGGCTCGGAGCTGACGTGGGAGGAGGGCACCAAGCACAGCCTCGACCTCGACGTGCTCCGCGGCGCCGACGACCCGTTCTCCGCGGACGGCGGGCTGCACATGCTCGACGGCAACCTGGGACGCGCCGTCATCAAGACCTCGGCCGTGAACCCCGAGCACCGGCAGGTGAAGGCCCCGGCCCGCGTCTTCGACGACCAGGCCGACTTCCTCGCCGCCTTCGAGGCCGGCACCCTCGAGGGCGACTTCATCGCCGTCCTCCGCTTCCAGGGCCCGGCCGCCAACGGCATGCCCGAGCTGCACAAGCTGACGCCCGCCCTCGGCGTGCTCCAGGACCGCGGCCAGCGGGTCGCGATCGTCACCGACGGCCGGATGTCCGGC
>JBKJON010000432.1:0-7264 GCA_046595715.1 Marmoricola sp. | reverse complement strand
CCCCCGGTCGCCGCCCTCGCCGACGCCGTTGTGCACGGACTCGACGTGCGCCGTCCGCTGGGGCTGCCGGGGCGGGTGCCCTCCGAGTCACTGGCCCTCTTGGCCAATTTCTCCCTCGGCACGCCGTGGCCGATGAACGTCGTGGTCGGCGGCAGCGCCCGACGACGGGTCTCCGGCGTCCGCCTGGTGGCCACGGACCTGGACTGGACGCACGGCGGCGGACCCGAGCTGCGCGCCTGCGCCGAGGTACTGCTGCTTCTCCTCTACGGTCGCGCCCCGAGGGTGGAGGAGCTGGCCGGGCCAGGCGCCGCCACGGTGCTGGCCCGCCTCTGACCTGCTCGCCCGCCGTTGCCGTCGTCAAGACCGCCTGGGCCGAAAACAGTCATACCACCGCGTCTGTGCACCCAGATAGACGCGGCACCCACAGTGGTGCGTTGCACGGTGCATCCGTGTGCATGGCCGATCCCGTTGGTCTTGGTCTTCAGCCCGATGGGTGATGGATGCATTCATGAGTTTCGATGAGGCCGCGTCGGAGACAAGAACGGGCCAGCCCGTACTCTTGACCCGCCCACCCCTTCACGGCTGACCTGAGGAACGCACATCCCGGGCTCGCTCTCATTTCCCGTCGTGGCTGCAACCCGACGGGCCAGTTCGAGAAATACGTCGTGCGCATCACTCACGGAGCCGTGACTGTCACGGAGGGGCCGGCGAGGAGAACGAGCGGGACGCGACGATCACCTGCGAGGGCCACGACTACCTGCGGTTGGCCTCGGGCCACCTCAATCGCGTGAGCGGGGTGGTCACGGGCCAGCTGATAGGTCAAGGGCGACACGGCGAAGGCGCTCCCGTTCAGCTCAGTCATCAACCTCCCGAAGGCTCGTCAAGCCCTGTCGAAGGGCCGCCCCTCCGCCGGCTGCAGGAGACCCGACTCGTAGGCGACGACGACGGCCTGGACCCGGTCCCGCAAGGCCAGCTTCTGGAGAATCCGGGAGACGTGCGTCTTGACCGTGGCGTCGCCCACAAAGAGCTCCCCGGCGATCTCGATGTTCGAGAGCCCGCTCGCGACGAGCCTCAACACCTCGAGCTCGCGGGGGCTGAGTGCCGCCAGCGCTTCTGGCCGGGCGCTCGCGGGCGGACGACGCGTGAACTCCTCGATCAGGCGTCGGGTGATGGACGGGGCGAGAAGCGCGTCACCTCCCGCCACCACCCGGATGGCGGTCACGAGCTGGTCCGCGGGCGCGTCCTTGAGGAGGAATCCACTGGCGCCGGCTCGAAGGGCCTCGTAGACGTACTCGTTGAGGTCAAACGTGGTGAGGATCAGGACCCGGGTCTTCCCGACGAGCCGACGGGTCGCCCCAAGGCCGTCGAGCCGGGGCATGCGAACGTCCATGAGCACGACATCGGGCCTCAGCCGAAGGCCCTCGGCCACCGCTTCGCTACCGTCTCTCGCCTCGCCGACCACCTCGAGGTCGGACTCGGACTCCAGTATCATTCGGAAGCCGGTGCGCAGCAGCGCCTGGTCGTCGGCGATCAGGACCCTGATGGTCATGCGGGCAGCCTCGCTCGGACCCTGTAGCCGCGCCCATCTACCGTGCCTGCCGCGACCTCGCCCCCGACAAGGGAGGCTCGTTCGCGCATCCCGACGAGTCCGTGTCCACCCACCCGCTCCTGCGCGCACCCTCGACCGTCGTCGGTGATCTCGATCTCGATCGCCTCGACCCCGTAGCGCACGAGGACCCGGGCGGAGGCTGGTCCCGCGTGCTGAAGGGCATTCGTGAGGGCTTCCTGCACGATCCGGTACGCCGACAGGTCGACGCCAGGGGGTAGCGGCTTCACGACGCCCTCGACGCGGAGCTCGACCGGGAGGCCCGCCTCGCGCACGTTCTCAGCCAGCTCGTCGAGATTCGCGAGGCTGGGTCGCGGGGCGAGCAACACGTCGTCGTCCTCCTTCCGCAGGACCCCCAGGAGTCGTCGCATCTCGACCAGCGCCTGCCGGCCGGTCGTCTCGATCGAGCCCAGCGCGTCGCGCGCAGAGGGCTGCTCCCCCTCGAGGACGCGCTGCGCCGCCTGCGACTGCACGACGATGACGCTGATCGCATGCGCGACGATGTCGTGCAGCTCGCGTCCGATCCGGACCCTTTCCTCCGCCGCAGCAATCCGCGCGCTCTGCTCGCCCTCCAGCTCCAGTCGCTCCGCGCGGCGTGCCAGCAGCGTGGACTGGCTCCGTTGTCCGCCGAGAGCGAACCCAAGTCCGTACGCCGCCGCAAGCATGAACAGAGACGGCACCACCTCTTCGAGCCCACCCTTTCCTGCGAGGGAGTCCGCGACATCTCCACTGACAAGGACAGTGCCGCCAAGGACTCCCGCCACGACCGCTCGGTGCCTGGTCGCGTGCGCAGCGAGGGAGTAGAAGGCGACAAGGAGGACGATCCAGTGCTGAAGTGGCGGCTGCACAGATAGATCGTTGTCGATCAGATTGATCTCGAGTGCCACGGCCATGGTCACCACCGCGAAGACGAGAGTCGGGGCCATCCGCCGCCACGCGAGCGGGATGGTAGCCAACAGCATCAGGGCGGTGGTGGGGAGCCGCGGGCCAGGAATGCCGTCATCGACCAAGGGCCCGACCCAGATCTCGTACATGGCCGTCCCCGCGAGTGACAGCGCTAGCAGGGCGTCGAGGAGTTCGCCCACCAGCGACTGCGACGGAAGGCGCGGCCTCATGAGTCGACGGTAGCGCGTGATTACGGCGAACTGTATCCGTCTCGGGAGTGACGCCGGCTCCCGGGGATCCCTCTCGCGGCGGACCCCCGATCCTTCTCGGGGCCGACGACGCGCGGACCCGGTCGACCTAGTGTCGAGCCGCATCAAGACGTTTCAGGAGGTTGCCATGAACTACAGCATTCTGCCCCGGCTTGGCGCTGCGTCCGGGGCCCTATTCGTCGTACTCCTCGTCGCTCCGGGCCGCAGTGAGTCGACGGCTGCCCTCGTCTCCGAGCTGCTTGGGCTCCTCTGCATGGTTCCGTTCCTGGGCTACCTCTGGAGGGTGCTGGGTGAGGCGGAGGGCCCGGGCGGCTGGCTCGCCACCACCGCCCTCGGCGCAGGACTGGTCGACGTGACGATCAAGCTCGGCAGCCTCGGCCCCGGCAAGGTGGCACAGGACTACGGGGACGCGACCGACATGCACCAGGCGCTCGAGAAGATGAACAGTGTCGCCTTCATCGTCACCATGCTTCCGCTCGGCGTGATGATGGCGGCCGTCGCCGCGGTCATCCTCACCAGAGGTGGTCTCCCGAAGGCGCTCGGCTGGCTGGCCGCGGTGGCGGCCCCGCTCCTTCTGGCAAACGGCATGTTTCTCGACACTGCGGAGGGGCCGGCGTTCCTGCTGTTCCTGCTCTGGACGCTGCTCGCCAGCGTCGTGCTCACCCGCCGGGCGGGTCTCGTCAGAGCAGTGGGCGCAGCCGAGCAAGCACCAACTCCGTGAACACGCGGTACAGGTCGCGGCCCCCCCTCGCTGGTGGTGAGCCAATGACGCCCGGGACTCGCGGGGGGACCCGACTTCAAGTGTCGTGCGCGGGCGAAATTCCGAGCATCGCCTCGACCTCGGTCACCGCGTTGGGGTGGCTGGCTGCCTCGGTAGCGAGCACCTGCGCCACTTGCCTGGCATTGGCGGTGAATTCTGACTCGTCGAGCACGCACCGGATGGCGGCCGCCACCCGGGCCGCGGACGCTCCCTTCCCAACGCGGATGCCGGCGCCGAGCCGCAGCACGCGGGTCGTGTTCGCGTGCTGGTCCCGACCCATCGGGATGCACACGAGTGGCACGCCAGCAGACAGAGTCTTAAGGACGGTCCCGTGCCCGGCATGCGTGACAACGACGGAGGCCTCGCGCAGCACGTCGCGGTGTGGCGCCGATCGGACCACCCGAACGTTGCCGGGAGCCGGCACCATATCCGGCCGCACGGCACGTCCGGTGGTGATCAGCGCACGCACCGGCAGTGATCCCAGAGCTGTCGCGACCGTGCCCAGCAGGTCCACCTGGCGTTGGTAGATGGAGCTCATCGCGACCAGCACCAAGGGTCCATAACCGTCCGGTCGCCAATCGTCGCCTCGGGCTACCCAGTCCGGATCGTTTAGCTGCGGCCCGACGTAACGCACGTTGGGTGGAAGCCGTGTCGGGAAGTCGAAGCCCACGCTGCTCAGCACCAGGACCCGGTCCAGCTGGTCCAGCTGCACGAACAGGTCCGCGACCGGCGCAAGCCCGTACTCCGCCCGGATCGCGTTGAGGGGCCGCGCCAAGCCCTTCGTAGCGAGCCCGGCCACCCCGAGGGCCAGCGCATCACGCAGACGACCCAGCGGGCCCTCGCCGGGTGACCACGCGGTCCCGAGCGGGGGCAGTCCTCGCGTGGGCCGCAGGTAGAGGTTTGCCATCAGGCCGGCACAAGGCAGGCCAGACACCTCGGCGCCGATGAGCATCCCCGGCAGCGCCGCCTCGACCAACACGCCGTCCATGGGATGCGCACGCGCCGCCGACACCACATCGTCGGCGAACCCCCGTGTGGCACGGCCGCCGGTGAAGCGGCTGACGACCCGCAGCCGCTGGCGAGGGCTCCCATGCTCAGCCGCGCCGATGGCGGCGGTCTGGTCGGCGACGGTGTCGAAGTGCGGTGCGCTCCTCCACGGCGTGAACTCGCAGCCCGCCGCATGGGCCGACGACTCGACGGTGGGGTCTGCCAAGACGCGCACATGGTGACCGCGGCGGATCAGGTCCGCCGCGACTCCGAGCGCCGGGGGAACGGTCCCGCCGCCGTCGATGAGCGCCAAGAGAAGTTGCGCACTGCTCACAGCCCATTCTTGCGCCGAACCAGGGCAGCCGTCACCCCTCGACGGCGCTCACCTTGTCGCGTGCCGGGTCTGATGGAGGCTCTGGTGCGTCCCGTCATGGCCGATTCAAGGCCCTCAAAGTGAGTCCACCTCTTTTAGTAGTGCCGTGAAGAAGGACCATCGCCGCGAGCTCTACAGCTGCACGTCCCAGCACGCTCTACAGTTGCCGGACGTGGCTGGGCCCGATGCCGTGCGCGTGACCCTGCGCGTCGAACCGGCTGTAGATCGGTTTCGGCGATGGCGGTTCATGGTCTCGACCCCTCGCGTGGTGACGGATCCAGCAGCGACGTACGTCTCCTACCGAGTCCTACCCGACCTTGTACAGCTGCACCTGCTGCGAGATCGGTGGGTGATCGACGTAGAAGCCGACAGCGGCGCGAGATGCCGAGTCAGCGCCATGACCCGCGGCGACGCCATTGAGCACGCCCGCCAGATCCACGACGGAGTGCAACAACAAGGAGTCGCGTTCCTGAAGACGCTCGCTCGCTAGACCCGCTCACCATGCCACCCACGCTGTCCCGCCGATGGGACGTAAGCCGAACGTCCGGATCAGCCGCGATGAGTCTTACCCCCGCCTGCGCCTCGGCATGGTGCTGGAGATCGCAGTTCAGCCGAGCAAGGGTCCGGCCCAGCGCCAGTCGCCGTCCGGCCCGAGGTACCGCACTTCTTGGACTTCCGTTTCCAGCTCGTCCTCCGCTGCGGCCCACGCGATTGCAGCGGCGTGGTCCGGGAATTCGCGCTCGGCGAGGGATTCGGCACTGCCACACCTCCGGCCCCCTGGCCGCTGCTTTGAAACCATCCAAGGCTGCGAAGTGTGGGGGCTGGGCGGCGTTGCGCCATTTGCGGACCCAGGAGGCTCTTGCATCTCGAATGTGGCCGGAGGAGTGTGAAATTTACCCGATCGGCACCCGCCTACGTCGCGGTGATCGCTGCAGACCTGTTGTGCACCCGCGACCCTACGCAAACGAGGAGTCGGCATGACCGGATACATGAGAGTCAAAGCAGCCTTAGTCACATTGGCTAGCCTGGCCGCACTAGGCGTGACCCAGCCCGCCAGCGCCCACTCAGACGATGACCCCCCGGCGTTAACGAGCAACATACGAGCGTTGGCACGACAGCAAACCAAGCTGATGCTGCAGTTCTTCAAGGGCCAGAACCTGTCGCCGTCCACGTGCGGTCTCGGCCAGGACTCTGACGGCTTTCGCGGTGTGTTCCTGCTCCCCGTGGTCAGTTTCCTCCCGGGCGACAGGTCCATCAACTGCAAGACCAAGACCCGATCGGTGCTTCTGGATCTCGGCGGCTTCGCCATCACCGAAGAGAACAGGTTCCCGGACAGCAGCTACACCCTCAACGGCCAGAACGTTCCGTTCACCAGCGCAAACCTGGAACCCATCTGCGCCGACCTCATCGCACAGAACTTTCTCCCGCCCCCGGCACCCGCCACCCTCGATGGCCGCACTCTTACCGCGGGACCTGCGCTGAACAGTGGACTCTTCCAGGCACGGGTGACCCGAGCGGCGCAGATCCCAGGTGGCGCTGACCTCTACGCCGACTCGGTCGCCCTGGGACACCCGGGTCGACTCGCGACCGTCTTCTGCGGCTACAAGACACTCGTGCACCTGCGTCCGGGAAGGCACACGATCGTGGCCGACTACAGCGGGGAGTTTGCCCCAACCGACCCCTCCACCGTGCGCACGTTCCACATCAAGGTCAGCGGCCACCGCTCCGACTGATCCACCCCACCAACGCTTCACAGCAAGCACCCCTCACACGAGCTCCCTCACCGGGCCTCACCGGGCCTCTCTGCGACCTCAACACGGGACACCAACCAGGCAGGCAGCAATTGGGGGCAGAAGATCAACACTGCTGCGCGGAAACAGGTTAGGGTGTTCCGGCCAACGGAGCTACTTACGAGTTCTCGCCCGAGACGAGCGAAGCGGACGCCGAGTTCTACAACACCGCGCCTCTCGCCGTCGTGGAGGCCAATCGCAATGGCCCGAAGTTTGTCGGATCGGCCACCGACAAGACCGGCAAGCCGGTGACGGGGCCCCATGGGGTGGAGGTGTACTGCTTCGCGGGCAATGAGATCACCGGCCAGCGTGGCGACTTCGCGGAGGAGGACGGCGACTTCCAACCAGGTGGAAGCGTTCATTTCACTGTGGATTTGTACGACACACCCTGCAAGCCGTTCGCCATCGGCGTGTCCGGGTTCTTCTCCTGACCCCCTACGTACGCATCCTCGCCTGATCATCATCTCGGAGCGCGCGGTCATTCCGGCTCCCCTTTGTTGTCAACTGGTGGTCTGAGGTGTCCTCGGTCGGGAGGTCTTCCGGGCAGGCTGGGGCGGTTGTAGCGTCGGGTTCGCGGGTCCGGGAAGTGGCTGA
>JBKJON010000418.1:0-3184 GCA_046595715.1 Marmoricola sp. | reverse complement strand
CGTCGGAGTGGTAGGTCAGGCTGATGACGGCCTTTCCGGCCCCGGAGTGCTCGATGACGTTGGCCAGGGCGCCGCGTGCGGTGCGGACGATGGCGCCCGCGAGGTCGGCGGGAACAGGCGCGGGAGTGCCGTGGACGCGGACCCGGACCCCGATCGCCTGACCGGTCTGGGCGACCAGCCGCTGGAGCGCGGCCGGAAGCGCATCAGTCGCGTCCTGTCCCGCGATGTCAGCGGGCGCGAGGTCACGCACGACCCGGCGTACGTCGTCGAGCCCGGAGCGGGCGGTGTGCGCAGCCGTGGAGACGTGGGACCGGGCGAGGTCCGGTCGGCGGTCCCAGTCCTGCTCGGCGGCGTTCAGCAACAGGTTGATGCTCGAGAGGCCCTGGCCGACCGAGTCGTGGATTTCGCGGGAGAGCCGAGTCCTTTCCGCGAGTGCACCCGCGCGACGTTGTGCCGCGGCCAGATCGTCTTGGGCGTCGACGAGCTCGTCGAGAAGCCGCTGTCTGGTGATCGACTCCTGCTCGAGGGTGCGGTAGGCCAGGACCGTAACCAGTGCGATGCCGATCGGCCCGGCGATCAAGGTCGGGTCGAAGTCGTCGACGATGCGCATCCACCCGAGCGCGACCACAACGGTCATGATCACCACGAGGCCCACGGCGTAGCCGAAGGCCAGCACCTCGAGTGCCGCGAAGGCCAACGGGACGGCCGTCCACGCGAAGGAGGGGGCGGCCAGGGTCAGCGCGACCCACACGAGCGTCGCCACCAGCACCCAGACGGTGGGCCACCAGCCGCGACCACGAACCAGCGGGCGGGCGAAATACACGGCGACGAGGCAGACCGATCCGGCGAGGATCAGCACCCCCCGGAGGTCGAATCCGTGCCGTCCGACGTAACGCAACGCGGAGGTGACCACCAACACCACCAGAACGATGCGCAGCCACCGGTCAAGGCGGGCAGCCGAGGCGAGGATGCCGTGACTACCCAGCCGCGACGACGCTGGGGCATCGCTGCCGCGGGCCTGCTCCATGACCGGCCAGCCTACGGGCAGGCCCGCGCTGCGGCATCAACCAACTGGCTACTCAGGATCAGCCTGTTCCCCGACGTGTTGCTCCGGTCGCCACAGTCACTCTTGGTCATCGAAGCCGATCACGACCTTCCCACTCATCCGAATGGAGCACGACCCATGAAGCGCACGCTCGTCTCCCTGGCCGCCGCTGCGACGCTGCCCCCGCTGTTCTTCCTCGGCGCCCCGACGGCGGCGTCGGCCCACCAGGGCGGTCGACCCGACAGCTACCAACTCACCGACGACCCCGGAGGCTCGAAATTCGAAGGGATCGGCACCGACCAGAGCCGAGGTCTCTTCTACGTCAGCGAGGTCACCGGCGGCGAGATCCACCGCGGCACCGCGCGCTCGACACAGACCGAGGAGTGGCTCGCCGGGGACGGCACCGACGGCCGATTCACAGCCCGAGGCATCACCACCGACCGGGCCGGCAACGTCTACATCGCCGGAGGCCCCAACGGCATCGACAACGACCGCCCCGACCTGTGGGTCTACAGCCACTCCGGCGAACTCCTCGCCGCGCTGCGCGCCCCGGCCGACGACGTGTTCCTCAACGACGTCTGGGTCGGTCCCGACGGCGCGGCATACTTCACCAACTCCAACGCCCCCCAGATCTTCCGCGTCGCTCCCACCGGCCACGGCCGCGGCGGCAGCCACGGCGGCGCCAACGGCTACCGCGTCGAGCTGTGGGCCGACGCCACCGCCAGCATCGAGACCGTCCCCGGCTTCAACCTCGGCGGGATCCTCACCAGCCCCGACCGCCGCGCCCTGGTCGTCGCCCAAGGAAGCACCGGCAGGCTCTGGCGCTTCGACCTCACCGACCGCTCGGTCACCCAGGTCGACACCGCAGACACCGACCTGATCAACGCCGACGGCCTCGTCAGACAAGGAGAACGGCTGACGGTCGTGCGCAACTTCTCCCGCGTCGTCACCACCCTGCGCCTCGCCGCCGACGGGACCTCGGCCCGGCTCGTCTCCGAACGCGCCAGCGACCCCACCCGCGTCCTGACCACCGCCAAGGCCCTGCGCGGTCGGATCCTCTACGTCGACAGCAAGTTCGACGAGCCTATCGCCACCCCGCCCTACGAGGTCATCACCGACCCCTTCGACACCGGGCAGGGTCGACGTTGACCACTGGCACCGCTGTGCGCCGGGTGTCGACCCTCCGGTCGGGGCTCCTCGCCGTCACGCTCCTCTGGGGCGTGGCGGCGTGCGGCGTCGGTTCTCCGCCGGGCACCGCAAGCAACCCGACCACGTCACCCGCGCCAAGCGCCCCCACCTCCGCGAGCCCCTCCTCCGACACACCCGGGAACAGGAGCATGACGCCCACCGCACCCAGTGACGCCGAGCAGGCAGTCCTCGACCATCGGCTGCGCGACGCCGCATGGGACAACCACGTCGAGCCCGCCCGCGCCCTGATCAGGCGCGGCGCCGACGTCAACGCCAATGACGACACCGAGCAGTCGGCCTACCTGATCGCGACCAGCGAGGGCTACCTCGACCTACTGAACCTGACCCTCGCCCACGGCGCGCGCGTGGACGCGAAGGACAGCTGGAACGGCACCGGCCTGATCCGGGCCGCCGAACGCGGACATGCACTGGTGGTCGGCAGGCTCCTCCGGGCCGGGATCGACAGGAACCACGTGAACCGGATCGGCTACCAGGCCGTCCACGAAGCCGTCTGGCTGGGCGAGAACACCAGCACCTACGCCGACACGATCCGCGCCCTGGTGGCAGGTGGCGTGCAGCTGGACCGTCCCTCGGACCAGGAGGGACTCACACCGCTGCAGATGGCTCGACAGCGCGGCTACACCGCACTCGAGTCCGCCCTGAGCGCAGCGTTAGCCCCGTCACCGATCCCGGATCCCGACGCCGCACTGCTGCGAGCAACAACCGTCGGTGACGCGGACCAGGTCGCCCGCGCCCTTCGAGCCGGTGCCGACATCGAGACCCGCGACTCCCGGCAGCGCACGCCCCTGCTGCTCGCCGTCACCCATGACCGAGTTGACGTGGCGCGAGTGCTCGTCGCGATGGGCGCCGACCCCGACGCACTGGACCACCAGCACGACACCCCGTGGCTGGTCACCGGGGTGACCGGCAGCGTCGCGATGCTCGAGGCGC
>JBKJON010000416.1:0-2507 GCA_046595715.1 Marmoricola sp. | reverse complement strand
CCGGCCAGCACCCACGTGTCCTTGGAGCCGCCCCCACGGGAGGAGTTCACGATCAGCTCGCCCTCGCCGAGGGCGACCCGGGTCAGGCCGCCCGGGAGCACCCACACGCGGTTGCCGTCGTTGACGGCGAAGGGCCGCAGGTCGACGTGCCGCGGGCGCATCATCCCGTTGACGTACGTCGGGACGGTGCTCAGCTGGATCACGGGCTGGGCGATCCAGGACCGGGGATCGGCCAGCACCTTGACGCGCAGCTCGTCGATCTCCTCCTTGCTCGCCTGGGGGCCGATCACGATGCCCTTGCCGCCCGAGCCGTCGACCGGCTTGAGCACGAGCTCGTCCAGTCGGTCCATGACCTCCTCGCGGTGGTCCGCGTCGCCGAGGCGCCAGGTGTCGACGTTCTTGAGGATCGGCTCCTCGTCGAGGTAGTAGGGCACCAGGTCGGGCAGGTAGGTGTAGATCAGCTTGTCGTCCGCGACACCGTTCCCGACCGCGTTGGCGATGGTGACGTTGCCGGCGCGGGCAGCGTTGAGCAGCCCGGAGCAGCCGAGGAGCGAGCTGCTCCGGAAGTGCACCGGGTCGATGAACTCGTCGTCGACGCGTCGGTAGATCACGTGCACCGGCTCCAGGCCCTGCGTCGTACGCATCATCACGCGGCCGCGGCGGCACTCGAGGTCGCGGCCCTCGACGAGCTCGACGCCCATGGTGCGTGCGAGCAGCGCGTGCTCGAAGTAGGCGCCGTTGAAGACGCCGGGCGTCAGCACGACCACGTTGGGCTCGGTGACACCGGCCGGGGCCGCGGCGCGGAGAGCCGTCAGCAGCTTCTGGGGGTAGCCGGCCACCGGGCGGATCCGGTGCTCGGCGAAAGTCTCCGGCAGGGCCGCGGCGATCGCGCGACGGTTGGTCATCACGTAGGAGACACCGGAAGGGACGCGCACGTTGTCCTCGAGCACCCGGAACTCGCCCTGGTCGTCGCGGATCAGGTCGATGCCGCTGACGTGGACCCGGACGCCGTTGGGAGGCTCGATACCGGCCGCGGCGCGGTGGAAGTGCGACGAGGTGGTGACGACGTTGCGGGGGACGACCCCGTCGTCGAGCACGCGCCCCGCGTCGTAGACGTCGGCCAGGAACTTCTCCAGGGTGTGCACGCGCTGCTGCACGCCGGCCTCGACCTTGGTCCACTGGTCCATCTCGATGACGCGGGGGAGCACGTCGAGAGGGAAGGCTCGCTCCTCGCCCCCGATGTCGAAGGTCACGCCCTGGTCCAGGTAGCTCGACTGCAGGGCCTCGACCCTGCTCTGCAGCTCGGTCTGGCCCATCTCGTGCAGGGAAGGCTGGAGCTGGCTGTAGGGAGTGCGGAGGTCGGTCTCGACGTCGTACATCTCGTCGTAGGCCGAACCCATGCCGGTCGCGTAGTCCTCGAACATGCTCGTCACCCCTGCGACCCTAGCGAGATCGTGTCCCGCCTGTCCGCCGGGTCCGCGATCTCCCGGTCCCCTGGTCCTGGTCCTTGTCCTGGTCCTGGTGCGTCAGGGCAGGGTGAGGATCTCGGCGCCCGTGTCGGTCACCAGCAGGGTGTGCTCGAACTGTGCGCTGAAGTGCCTGTCCTTGGTCACCACCGTCCAGTTGTCGTCCCACATGTCCCAGGTGTGGGAGCCGAGGTTGAGCATCGGCTCGATCGTGAAGGTCATCCCGGGCTCGATCAGGTCGTCGTAGTGCGGGTCGTCGAAGTGGGGGACCACCAGTCCGGAGTGGAAGGCCGTGCCGATGCCGTGGCCGGTGAACTCGCGTACGACGCCGTAGCCGAACCTCTTCGCGTAGGACTCGATCACCCGCCCGATGACGTTGACGCGGCGACCGGGCCGCACGGCGTTGATGGCCCGGCGCAGGGACTCGCGGGTGCGGTCGACGAGGTCCTGCACCTCCTGGGAGACGCCGGGAGTGAGGAAGGTGGCGTTGGTGTCGCCGTGGACACCGTCGAGGAACGCGGTGATGTCGATGTTGACGATGTCGCCGTCCTCGACCACGGTGCTGTCCGGGATGCCGTGGCAGATCACCTCGTTCACCGAGGAGCACAGCGACTTCGGGAACCCCTTGTAGCCCAGAGTGGACGGGTAAGCGCCGTGGTCGCACAGGAACTCGTGGCCGATCCGGTCCAGTTCGTCGGTGGTGACTCCCGGCACCACATGCGTCCCGACGAGCTCCCGAGCCTGTGCCGCCAGCCGACCGGCGACACGCATCCGCTCGATGGTGTCCGAGTCCTTGACCTCCGGCCCGGTGAACAGTGCGGGCGAGGGCTTGTCGACGTACTCCGGTCGCGGGATGTACGCCGGGACGGGACGTCGGGGCGAGATCCTTCCGGGGGCTATGGCACTCACACGAGCGAGTGTAGTTTCATGCCTCATGAGCGAGTTCTGGTACTGCCTCAAGCACCATGCGGTGGAGAAGAGTGAGAACGCCTGCAAGATCTCCGACCGCCTTGGCCCCTATGACTCCGAAGAGGAGGCTTC
>JBKJON010000399.1:0-14253 GCA_046595715.1 Marmoricola sp. | reverse complement strand
GCCCGTCGCTGTTGCACTCACCATCGCCGGCACCCGCTCAGTCGGCCTGGGGGATGAGGCCGGCGCCCTCGATGCCGGCCACCGCCGCTGCCTCGTCGTTGTCGGAGGTGTCCCCGGTGACGCCGACGGCGCCCAGCAGGTCGCCGTCGGCGTTGCGGACCAGAACTCCGCCGGGCACCGGGATCAGCGAGCCACCCACCGCCGAGGTGACGGCGGCGATGAAGAACGGCTGCTGCTCGGCGCGGCCCATGATCGAGCGGGAGCCCATCCCGAGGGAGAGGGCGCCGTGCGCCTTGCCGAAGCCGATCTCGAAGCGCTTCATCGAGGAGCCGTCCTCGCGCTCGACGGCGACCACGTGACCACCGGGGTCGAGGACGACGACCGTCAGGGGCTTGAAGCCGGCCGAGGCCGCCTGCGCGCGGGCGCCGGTGATGATCGTGCGGGCGGTGTCGAGGTCCATCAGTGTGCGTTCCTCTCGATTGTCTTCTTCTTCTGGGCGCGGTGACGGTGCAGGATCGGTTCGGTGTAGCCACTGGGCTGCTCGAGGCCCTCGAACACCAGCGCCCGGGCCGCCTGGAAGGCGTCGCCGTCGAAGTCCGGCGCCATCGGGGTGTAGGAGGAGTCGCCGGCGTTCTGCTCGTCGACGACCTTGGCCATCCGGCGCAGCGTCTCCTCGACCTGGTCGGCGCTGACCACCTCGTGGTGCAGCCAGTTGGCGACGTGCTGCGCGGAGATCCGGCAGGTCGCGCGGTCCTCCATCAGGTTCTCGCCGGTGATGTCGGGGACCTTCGAGCAGCCGATCCCGGCGTCGACCCAGCGGACGACGTACCCCAGCAGGCTCTGCAGGTTGTTCTGGATCTCGTCCTGGCGGTCCTCCTCGGACCAGTCGGCCGGGTCACCGAGCGGCACCTGCAGCAGGTCGGCTCGGTCACGACGTCGGCCTCCGGCCGCGAGCTCCTCCTGGCGCGCGTGCACGTCGACCTGGTGGTAGTGCAGCGCGTGCACGGTGGCCGCGGTGGGAGAGGGCACCCAGGCACAGCTCGCCCCGGCCTGCGGGTGGCCGATCTTGGCCTCCAGCATGGCGGCGAGGCTGTCCGGGGCGGCCCACATGCCCTTGCCGATCTGGGCGCGGCCGAGCAGCCCGCACTCGAGCCCGATGTCGACGTTGAGGTCCTCGTAGGCGCCGATCCAGGTCTCGCCCTTCATGGCGTTCTTGCGCACCATCGGGCCGGCCTGCATGGAGGTGTGGATCTCGTCACCGGTGCGGTCCAGGAAACCGGTGTTGATGAACGCGACCCGCTCACGGGCCTGGTTGATGCAGGCCTTGAGGTTGAGCGTCGTACGCCGTTCCTCGTCCATGATGCCGACCTTGATGGTCAGGCGAGGAAGGCCGAGCAGCTCCTCGACCCGTCCGAAGAGCTCGACGGCGAAGGCCACCTCGTCGGGGCCGTGCATCTTCGGCTTCACGACGTACATCGAGCCGGTGCGCGAGTTGGCCAGCTCCGAGTCACCACGCACGTCACCGAGGCTGCCGAGGGCGGTCATGATCGCGTCGAGGATCCCCTCGGGGACCTCGTTGCCGTCACGGTCGAGCACCGCGTCGGTGGTCATCAGGTGACCGACCTGGCGGATGAAGAGCAGCGAGCGACCCCGCAGCGTGACGTCGGTGCCCGACGTCGTGGAGTAGGTCCGGTCGGGGTTCATCGACCGGGTGAAGGTCTTCCCGGCCTTGGTGACCTCCTCGGCCAGCGTGCCGTCGTTGAGCCGCTTCCAGTTGCGGTAGCCGAGCACCTTGTCCTCGGCGTCGACGGCCGCGACCGAGTCCTCGAGGTCCATGATCGTGGAGACGGCCGACTCCAGCAGAAGGTCCTTGACTCCGGCGGCGTCGGTGGAGCCGATCGAGTCCTCGTGGTCGACCTGGATCTCGACGTGCAGGCCGTGGTGGACCAGGAGCACCGCCTCGGGCGCCTCCTTCGACCCGCGGTAGCCGACGAGCTGGTCGGTCTCGGCCAGCCGGACGACGTCGTCCTTCACGGTCACGGCGAGACCCTCGTCGTCCACGGCGTACGACGTGGCGTCGGCGTGTGAGCCCGAGGCCAGCGCGAAGTGGGCGTCGAGGAAGGCGCGGCCACGGGCGATGACCTCGTCACCACGCACCTTGTTGTAACCGTCCCCGGGAGCGAGGTCACCGTCGTGCGGGACGACGTCGGTGCCGTAGAGCGCGTCGTAGAGCGATCCCCACCGGGCGTTGACGGCGTTGGTCGCGAAGCGGGCGTTGAGCAGAGGGACCACGAGCTGCGGCCCGGCGATGCGAGCCACCTCGTCGTCGACGTTCGCAGTGGTCGCGGCCACCTCGTCCGGCTCGTCGAGCAGGTAGCCGATCTCGCGCAGGAAGGTGGTGTAGGCGTCGGGGTCGGGCCGGTCGGGGTGCTCACGGTGCCAGCCGTCAAGGAGCGTCTGCAGCTCCTCACGGCGGGCGAGCAGCTCACGGTTGCGGGGGGCGAGGTCGTGGACGAGGGCGTCGACACCGGCCCAGAAGGCCTGCGACTCGACCCCCGAACCGGGCAGGGCCTCCTCCTCCACGAAGCGGTGAAGGCGGTCGTCGACGCTGAGTCCCCCGAGCTGAACGCGCTGTTCCATGTCACTCCCTTGTGGTGATCGTGTCGCTATTTTCCGTATCGTGGAAACCGTGGTGACGCCGGTCACCGACCCTTCCCGGACATGGCGCTCATGTCAAGAGCCGCTACGATCGCCTGGTTCCGAGATGCGGAACGCCAGGGTGAAAGAGGCGCCTGATGAACGACGTACCCGAAAGCACGGAGGTGAAGCGTCCCCGCGCGGGCGGGGTGCAGTCGATCGAGCGAGCGTTCTCGGTGCTCGAGCTGCTTGCCGCCGACGGCGGTTCGATGACGCTGTCCGCGCTCGCCCGCGGATCCGGCCTGCCGCCCGCCACCCTGCACCGCCTGGCCGCCACGCTCGTCGACCTCGGCTACCTCCGGCAGGAGGCGTCCAGGCGCTACACCCTCGGACCGCGCCTGGCTCTGCTGAGCGACAGGTCCACGGCCCTGCTCAGCTCGACCGCGCTGCCCCACCTGGGCCATCTCGTCGACCAGATCGGCGAGACGGCGAACCTGGCCATGCTGGACGGCGACCTGGTGGCCTACGTCGCGCAGGTGCCCGGCCGGCACTCGATGCGCATGTTCACCGAGGTCGGCCGCCGGGTCCAGCCGCACTGCACCGCCGTGGGCAAGGCCCTGCTCGCCGCGACCCGCACCGACGACCACATCCGGGCCCTGCTCGGACGGACCGGACTCCCCCGCCACACCGCCCACACGATCGTCGACGCGGACGTCTTCCTGGAGCAGATCGCCCTGGTCCGCCGCCTGGGCTACGCCATGGACGAGGGTGAGCAGGAGGTCGGGGTTCGCTGCTTCGCCGTCCACGTCACCGGGTCCAGCCTCCCGCTCGCAGTGTCGGTCTCCGGGCCCGCCCCGCGTATGACCGACGATCTGGTCGCGGAGGCCGTACCCGTCCTCCACGAGACGGCCCGACGACTCGGCGAGGAGCTGTCCTGAACGCCCGCGACATTCGCATGCCGCGGGCCCTGGCAATAGGTGCAGCTCGTCCTACATGACGCCCCTGCCCCACCGACGGCTGTCGCCCGGCGAGCGGGACCTCGCGGAGAGCACCGAGGAAGGGGCTAGGCGGGCGCCTCGGCGAGCGCGTCGGTCAGCAGCGCGACCAGAGCCTCGAGCTGCACATCGACCGACGACGAGATCTCCTCGTCGGAGCCGTCGAGCGCGCGGGCGGCCAGGCCGGCCTTGCTGTCGATGAGCTCGGCGATCCTGGTGTCGATCGTCTGCGAGGCGATGATGCGCCACGCCGTGACCGGCTCCGCCTGACCGATGCGGTGGATGCGGTCGATGGCCTGGGTCTGCTCCGCGTCGGTCCACGACAGCTCGGCCAGGACCATGTTGGAGGCGACCTGCAGGTTCAGGCCCACACCCGCCGCGGTCAGGGAGCAGACGACGACAGCGACCTCGGGGTCGTTCAGGAAGGCGTCGATGTTCTTCTCGCGCGACTTCGGCGTCTGGTCACCGCGGATGGAGGAGTAGCGGATGCCTCGCTTGGCGAAGGTCTCCTCCGCGATGTCCATGACGTCGACGTGCTTGGCGAAGAAGACGACCTTGCCGACGTTGCGCGCCAGCTGCGCGGTGTAGTCGGCGGCCAGACCTGCCTTCGCCTGTCCGATGCGACGCATCATGCTGAACACGTTCTCGCCGGTCTTGGTGGTGGTCGTGTCGTCGCGCTCCCACACGGCGACGCGGCGTACGAGCTCGTGGTCGATGCCGTCCACGACTGCGCCCGAGGTGCGGGTCTCGAGGGCGCTCCGGTAGCGGTGCACCAGACGTCGGGCCAGCTCGCGCTCGGCTTCCCGGATGGAACGACCCGCCTCGTCGTCGAGCTCGACCGGGAGGTCGGCGATGCGTCGGGCAGGGATGTCCGCGGCCACGTCCACCTTGCGGCGACGCACGATGCCGAGGTTGACCACGGCCCGGCGTGCCGCGGGGTAGAACCCGGGGTCGGCGGGCGTCTGGCCGGTGTCCTCGAGCGCCTCCATCAGCTGTGCGAGCGGCTTCTTCTCGTCGATCCAGCCCAGGAACTGCCAGATGGCCTTGAAGTCCTCGATGTCGTTGATCAACGGCGTGCCGGTGAGCGCCATCATCAGCGGACGGCCGACGCGGGAGCGGACCTTCTCCGCGAGCTGCAGCACGTGCTGGCTGCGCTGGGAGGAGCGGTTCTTGATGAAGTGCGCCTCATCGACCACCATTCCGCGGAACCCGTGGGCGCCCAGCCAGCCGATGTGCCGGTCGAGCACCTCGTAGTTGACGATCACGATGTCGGCGAAACCGTCGATGCTGTGCCCGTCTCCGTGGATCACGGTCGCCGTCCGCTTCGGCGTCCACAGCCCGGCCTCGCGGGCCCAGTTGGTCTTCACGACGTTGGGCACGACCACGAGCAGCGGGAACGCGTTCGCGGCCTGGGCCGCGAGCAGCGCCTGGGCCGTCTTGCCCAGGCCAGGCTCGTCGGCGAGCAGGAAGGTCCGGTGCCCCTGGGCGGCGGAGGTCACCAGCTGGGCCTGGTGGGGCATCAGCTCGAGTCCTCCCGGTGCCCGCAAGGATCCGGGGTCGGGCAGCTTCATGCAGGCCGTCGCGCCGCTGGAGGCGCGCTCGAAGGAGGTCAGCAGCGGGCCGAGCAGCTCCCAGGTGGCGAGCTGCCGGGGGGTGGACACGCGGGGGGCGGCGTTGGAGAAGTCGGGGGCGAGGAACGGGTTCGCCAGCTGGCGCGAGAGCACGGACTGCGGGACGACCCGCCGTTCGGTGGGCGTCGCGTCACCGGGGTCCGCGGGGGCCTTCTCCTCGGGGCCCACGTCGAGGCCGGCCGTCTTCCGCATGTCGCGCTTGAGTGACTTGGCCGAGTCGGAGACCTCGGCGTCCTCGGCGAGCACGAACAGGAGGGAGGTGTCACGCGCGGCGGTCTTCGCGAGGATCGTCGCGATGCCGTCCAGCCGCTTGAGCTCCTCGGCCCGGCTGGCCTCACTGCTCGTGGTGTCGGCCTTGAGGCGGGCGCGCTCCTCGCGCATCAGCAGGGCGACCACCTGGAACTTGGTGCGGACCGACGGCGTCACGGGGCCTCTCTGGGCCGCCGCCTCGACCTCGCGCACCGCCCTGGCGAGCACGGGGATGATGCCGTCGTTGTCGAGAACGCGCGCGCGTTGGCGACTGCGCGGCGCAGTACGGCGAGCGCTCGGTTGGCGCGTGCCTCGTCGAGCCAAGGAACTCCTCCTCTGGAGTACCCGACGCGACCACTGCTGCGGATGCAGGACATCCCTACGCGGTGCCGCGGCCGGGGCCGATCGGTCAACAGGCGACGCGGGGCCGGACGGCTGCCCAGATGACTGCTCCGCGACGCGATCGCGTCCCACGGACCTGAAACAGGTCTATGCGTAGGGCTGAAGGCCCGCCCGCAGTGTGGAACGTTGAGGACGATCGTAGCCCCTTAGCCATCGGAAGGTGACACCAACGCCTTGCCTGGGCCCGTCCGCCGGCTGCACCCAGGCGGGTCCGGTGAATCGGGCCGGCGATTCCGTCAGCGTATGTCTGTCCGTTTTCCAGGGTTTCCGGCCTCATCTGCGCGACACTGGAGTCAGCCCGCCTCCCAGGGGTCCCCTAGGAGCTGGCATGGCCAGGCGCGTCCCCGATGCCGTCGGCGTACTCGCGGGTGTGCCGGGCATGAGGCTTGGAGGGATCTTTGTTGGCGCGGCGTCGCGGTGTTCGCGGTCGCCAGCACCCTGGGGTTCGTGTGCTCTGACCGCTGCTTGCGCCCAGGCCGATCCGCGACGAGGACGGGACCTGCACCGGCGTGGTCCTCGCCTTCCACGACATCACCGACCTGATGCAGGCGCTGAGGGTCAAGGACGGCTTCGTCGCACTCGTCTCGCACGAGCTGCGGACACCACTCACCTCGATCATGGGCTACCTCGAGCTCATGGAGGAGCTCGCGGACGACCTGCCCCCAGAGGTGTTCGACCGCCTGTTGTCGAACGCCCTCAAGAACAACCTTCAAGGAGGAACGGTCGCCGTCACCCTCGCGAGGCGAGGCAGCGGCGCCCACCGCTGCGTGAGCGACACAGGGATCGGCATCTCCGAGGTCGACCAGGCTCCCTTGTTCAGCAAGTTCTTCCGGGCACGAACGGTCTCCGTGCGGGATCCAGGCGTCGGTCTTGGACCGGTGATCAGCAAGGTCATCGTGGAGGCTCACGGTGGAGACATCACGGTCACGAGCCACGAGGGGCCGGGCACGTCGGTCCACGTCACGCTGCCGGGTCGGGCCGACGCGATCGGTCCTGCCATCGGTCAGCCGGCGGGCGCAGGGGACAGACAGCGGCGCTTGTCAGAGGGCGGTCCTACCGTGGTCACGAGACCACTCACACAACGGAGGCAGCCATGACATCCCTCGAGAACCGCCCCAGCACCGCCCTGCTCGTCATCGACATGCAGCAGGGCGTGGTCGCGAACGCCTACCAGCGCGACCGCGTGATCGCCAACATCCAGACGTTGGTGGACAAGGCGAGAGCACAAGACGTCCCCGTGCTCTGGGTGCAGCACTCCGACGAGGAGATGCCGATCGGCTCCGACGGCTGGGCCTACGTCCCCGAGCTCGAACGGCGGGAGACCGAGCCCCTGGTGCACAAGACCTACGGCGACTCGTTCGAGGCCACGGACCTCGAGGAGCGTCTCGCCGAGCGTGGGGTCGGACGCCTGGTCATCACGGGGGCCCAGACGGAGGCGTGCATCCGCTCGACGCTGCACGGCGCCCTGGTCCGGGGGTACGACGCAACGCTCGTCTCCGACGCGCACACCAGCGAGGACATGCGCGAGTGGGGTCTTCCGGTCAGCCCGGAGCAGTCGATCGCCTACACCAACATGTACTGGTCGTGGGCCGCGGCGCCGGGACGCGCGGGCAACGTCACCTCGGCAGAGGAGACCGAGTTCTCGACGGTCTGAACACCGGACCGGGTCACTCGACCCCGGGGACGATGCGCATGTCCCGGACGGCGCCGCCCTCCAGGGCAGCCAGGGCCTCCTGGTAGCCCGGGCTGTCGTGTGCGGCCCGTGCGGCATCGACCGAGTCGAACTCGATGAGCACGGTGCGGGTCTTCTCGCCGGCCTCGTAGGTCTGCTCGGGAAGGCCCCGGGCGATGAACGTGCCGCCGGCACCTCGCAGGGACGGGCCCGCCAGCTCGGCGTAGGCCGCCACCTTGGCCTCGTCGGTGATCTCCCGGTAGATACTGATCCAGTAGGCAGTCATGGCGCCCATCCTGCACGACCCGGCCCTGCACGACACGGCGAGGGTGGTGGCATCCTCGGTGCTCGTGGACACCTTGCGCCGCCGAGCCGTCGACCTGCCGGACGGCACCCGGCTCGCCGTGCAGGAGGCCGGTCCGGTCGGCGCCCCGGTCCTGCTGCTGCTCTCCGGCCAAGCCAACTCCCACGACTGGTGGACCGGGCTCCGGTCGGCCTTCGAGGACACCTTCACCACCCTGACCTTCGACTACCGCGGCACCGGCGAGACCCGCGCCGTCGAGGGTGACTGGTCGACGGCCCTGTTCGCCCAGGACGCGCAGCACGTCCTGGAGGCCTCCGGGGTCGAGGCCGCGCACGTCTACGGCACCTCGATGGGTGGACGCGTGGGGCAGATGCTCGCTGCCCGCTCACCCCACCTCCTCGACCGACTGGTGCTGGCGTGCACCACTCCCGGAGGGGCGGGCGCGGTCGAGCGCGGCCAGGACGTACGCCGCGCACTCAGCCAGCCCGACCAGGCGGCGCGACGCCAGGTGCTGCTCGACCTGATGTACACGCCCGGGTGGGCCACGCCCGGTCGTCGGAGCCGCCTGCTGGGCGACCCGACCATGACCCCCCGTGCCCAGACCCTGCACCTGCGCGTCAGCGCCCGGCACGACGCGTCGCAGCGGTTGGCCGAGATCGCGGCGCCGACGCTGGTCGTGCACGGGGACGCCGACCGGATGTCACCGGTCGAGAACGTCTTCCTGCTCGAGGCGGGCATCCCCGACTGCGACGTGTGGATCCACGAGGGTGGCCGGCACGGGTTCTTCGACGAGTTCGCCGGCGAGGTCTCCGCACGAATCCTGGAGTTCCTGGGCGCCTGACCCGGGAATGAACCGGGCCTCCTCGTTGCTGAACACAACTACCGCGGCCTGTCAGCGTTGATCTGCCTGCGCCCCCCTCGCCGACGAACCGGACGGATCATCTCCATGGCAGCCACAGGCCAGCGCACCGACTACCGCGTCACGTTCATCGTTCTCGCCGCGGGGGTCTCCTCGTTCTCCTTGTTGCAGTCCATGGTCAACCCGGTGCTGCCGACCATCGAGGCAGCCCTGAACACCGACCAGTCGACCGTCACCTGGGTGCTCACCGCCTACCTGCTCTCGGCCTCGGTGTTCACCCCGATCATCGGCCGCGTCGGCGACAAGGTCGGCAAGGAGCGCATGCTCGTCGTCGCGCTCAGCGCCCTGGCCGTCGGCTCGCTGCTCGCCGCGATCGCCCCGACCATCGGCGTGCTCATCGCTGCCCGGGCGATCCAGGGCGTCGGCGGCGGCGTACTCCCCCTGACCTTCGGCATCATCCGCGACGAGTTCCCCCGGGACAAGGTCGCCGGTGCGGTGGGCACGTCGGCCGCGCTGCTCGCCGTCGGTGGTGGCATCGGCCTCGTGCTCGCCGGTCCGATCGTGGACGCCCTGAGCTACCACTGGCTGTTCTGGCTGCCGATGATCCTGACCCTGCTGGCCGCGGTCGCAGCCCACCTCTTCGTACCGGAGTCCCCGGAGCGGACGCCCGGCCGGATCAACCTCACCAGCGCCCTGCTGATGTCGGCCTGGTTGGTCACCCTCCTCCTGGCCGTCAGCCAGGGCCGCAGCTGGGGCTGGGGCTCGTTGACCACCATCAGCCTGTTCGTCGCCACCGTGCTGATCCTGCCGATCTGGGTGTGGGCCGAGGCGCGCAGCGACAGCCCGCTGGTCGACATGAAGATGATGCGCATCCCGACCGTGTGGACCGTCAACCTGGTCGCGCTGCTCTTCGGCATGGGCATGTACTCGATGTTCGCCTTCCTCCCCCAGTTCCTGCAGACCCCCGACAGCGTCACCGGCTACGGCTTCGGCGCCTCCGTCACCGAGTCGGGGCTGCTGCTCCTGCCCCAGACCGCCGCGACCTTCCTGGCCGGACTGTTCTCGGGCCGGCTCGCCACCCGCTTCGGCTCCAAGGCGGTGCTGGTCGCCGGCGCCAGCCTCACCTCGCTCGCGACCCTCGGCCTGGTGCTGGCCCACGACCAGGTCTGGCAGCTCCTCGTCGAGACCACCGTCCTCGGGCTGGCCTTCGGCCTCGCGTTCGCGGCGATGTCGAACCTGATCGTCGAGGCCGTCCCGCAGTCGCAGACCGGTGTGGCCAGCGGCATGAACGCCAACATCCGCACCGTCGGCGGCGCCCTGGGCAGCGCCGTGCTCGCGAGCATCATCACCGCCAACGCCCGTCCTGACGGCCTGCCGGTCGAGTCGGGCTACACCAACGGCTTCACCCTCCTGGTCGTCACCTCGGGGCTCGCCGCCCTGGTCGCTGTCCTCGTGCCGGTCCTGAAGGCGCGCACCCACGTCGTCGTGATGGCACCCGTGCCGGAGCGTGACACGGCGGACGTCGAGCGTGAGCGTCACGCATCGCTGGAGTCCTCGCTGCGCTGAGGCGGTTCACCCCTGGTTCCCCCGCCAGGCGAGGAGCTCCAGGGCGGCCGCGACGTGGACGACGTTGTCCGCCAGCGGTCGCGGCAGGAGCTCGTCCGCGCGCGCCAGTCGACGGAGCACCGTGTTGCGGTGCGTGTAGAGACGCTCGGCGGCCCGCGAGGCGTTGCACTGCTCGCGCAGGTAGGTCAGCACGACGCCCCGCAGGTCAGGGTCCGCCGCCGCGAGGTCGCCGAGGTTGTCGGTGACGAAGGCCTCGGCCCCGCTCGGGTCCTGGGTGAGCAGCGCGACCAGCTGTACGTCGGAGAAGAAGGCGATCTGGCGCCGGGACTCCAGGCTGGCCAGCATCTGCTGGGTGACGACGGCGTCCAGGTGGCTGCGCCGGAACCCGGTCAGGTCGGTGCCCGAGCGACCGACGGCCACCCTGATGTGCGGGTGCCCGGAAACGGTCCCGGCAAGCTGGGCCCGGGCGGTCATTTCCACGGGCAGCCAGAGCCACAGCGTCGTGGCACCCGCGACCACGGTGAGCCGACGGGACGCACCGGCCGCCTTCATCAGCGCCTCGGCGACGGCCTCGAGCTCCGTGGAGCTGGTCCCCGGACCGCCCCACGCCACCACGGCGGTGTGCTGTCCGGCGAACCGGTAGCCCAGCTGCGTCTCCGCCCGGCCGGCGTTGATCGGGGCGCCCTCGAGCAGGAGCGCCACCGTGGCGCGGCGCTCGGCGTGGCTGCCGACTGTCAGCTCGTCGCGTTCGAGATTCATCTGCGCCGACAGCGCCGCGATGGTGTCGTCGATGAAGGTGGAGATGGACAGCGACGACACGTCCAGCAGTTCGCGCAGCTCCTCCGCGTCGGAGGTGAGCTGGAAGCAGATCTGCATCCAGCGACGCCAGGCGACGCTCTGCGCGGTCCGGTAGGAGTCGAGCGCGTCGGCGTCGAGCCCGCGCCGGACCAGGTCCCGAGCCGTGGCCAGGGCCTCGGGAGGCAGGTCGGCCGGGACCCGCCGACCCGGTCGCTGCACGTTGGCCGAGGCCCACCGCAGCAGGTTGGCCAGGTTCGTACGACGGGTGGCGTCGGCCAGCACGGGGTCCTCCGCGATGGCGCGCACCCGCCCCCCGCTCAACGAGGCCAGGTGCAGCTCCTCGAGCCACTCCGCCTGCGGGTCCAGCGCGATGAGAGCACCCTCACGGAAGAGCTCCTCGCAGCGCGGAGTCAGGGCGGGCCACGGGTTGCGCACATTTCGCACCATGATCGAATCATCGTGGTGCTGTTTGTGCTGGCGCAAGCGGTGGTCGCCCGCGCATCGTTGACTCGCGACCTTCTGTCCACCTGCGTCACCCGCCCGCACCCTGGAGCCCTCATGAGCACCGCCCGCCCCGAGCCCGAGCACCTCGACGTCCTCGTCGTCGGTGCCGGCATCTCCGGCATCGGCGCCGGTCGCTACCTACGCACCGAGCACCCCTCGAAGTCCTTCGCGATGCTCGAGGCCCGGGCAGCCTCGGGCGGCACCTGGGACCTCTTCCGCTACCCGGGCATCCGGTCCGACTCCGACCTGCACACCTTCGGCTACGAGTTCGAGCCGTGGCGCGACAAGGAGTCCATCGCCTCGGCGCCGAGGATCCTCGACTACCTCCGCAAGACGGCCACCAAGAACGGCCTCGACGACCACATCCGCTACCACCACAAGGTGCTCTCGGCGAGCTGGTCCTCCGACGTGGCACGGTGGCTGGTCGAGGTGGAGCGCACCGACACCGGTGAGCGCCTGCGGCTCACAGCGGGGTGGATCTTCTGCGCCGGTGGCTACTACCGCTACGACGAGGGCTACACCCCCCACCTCACCGGACGTCAACGGTTCGCCGGCCAGATCGTGCACCCGCAGCACTGGCCCGAGGACCTCGACCACGCCGGCAAGAGGGTGGTCGTGATCGGCAGTGGCGCGACCGCGGTCACCCTGGTCCCCGCGCTGGTCGACCAGGCCGAGCACGTCACGATGCTGCAGCGGACCCCCAGCTACATCATGCCGGTGCCCAAGGAGGACGCCCTGGCCAACGTGTTCCGTCGGGTGCTCGGCGAGGAACGCGGCTACGCCCTGACACGGCGCAAGAACATCGCCCAGCAGCGGGCGATCTGGCAGTTCTGCCAGCGTTTCCCACAGGCCGCGCGCAAGCTCATCCGCAGCATCAACGCCAAGCAGCTGCCCGAGGGCTACCCGGTCGACGAGCACTTCAACCCGCCCTACGACCCGTGGGACCAGCGGCTGTGCGCCGTGCCCGACGGCGACCTCTTCGGGGCCATCCGCAGCGGCAAGGCCTCGGTGGTCACCGACCGCATCTCGACGTTCACCGAGACCGGTGTCCTGCTCGAGAGCGGCCAGGAGCTCGACGCCGACATCATCGTCACCGCCACCGGGCTCAACCTGCAGCTGTTCGGCGGCATGACGCTGAGCGTCGACGGCCGTCGGGTCGACCCACCCGACACCGTCGTCTACCGCGGCATGATGCTCAGCGGCGTACCCAACTTCTCGATCGCCATCGGCTACACCAACTCCTCGTGGACGCTGAAGATCGGGATGCTCTGCGAGTACTTCTGCCGACTGCTGTCCCACATGGACGAGCACGAGTACGACACCGTCTGGGCCGTCGCCGACCCCGACATGCCCACCCGGCCGCTGCTCGACTTCGACGCCGGCTACGTCCAGCGGTCGCTGGCGGACCTGCCCAAGCAGGGGCCGTCCGCTCCGTGGCTGATGTCCATGAGCTACCACGAGGACCGCAAGGTCCTGAGCAACGGCGACGTCGTCGATGAGCACCTGCACTTCTCCGGCGCCGCCGAGCGAGCCACCCCCCACCTTCGACAGGGAGCCATCTCATGAGCACCACCAGCGTCCGCGACAAGGTCGTCGTCGTCACCGGGGCCGGCTCCGGCATCGGCCGCGCGCTCGCCGTCGAGCTCAGCCAGCGAGGCGCCCTGGTCTCGGGGTGCGACGTCGACGAGACCGGCCTGAAGGAGACCGCGACCCGGTGCCGCAGCGGGCTGCACACCGCCGTCGTCGACATGGGTGACCGCGACGCCGTGCAGGCGTACGCCGCCGAGGTCGTCTCCCACTTCGGGCAGGTCCACCAGGTCTTCAACAACGCCGGCATCGCGTTCAGCGCTCCGGTGCTCGACGGCGAGTGGTCCGACTACGAGCGAGTCTTCCGGGTGAACCTGAACGGTGTCATCCACGGGACGCAGGCCTTCCTGCCGCACCTGATCGCCTCCGGCGACGGACACGTGGTGAATGTCTCGAGTCTCAACGGCTACCTGGCTCAGCCCGGGATGTCGCACTACTGCACCGCGAAGTTCGCCGTCCGCGGCTTCACCGAGACCCTGCGCTCCGAGATGCTTCTCGAGGGGCACCCGGTCCGCGTCAGCGTCGTCCACCCGGGCGGCGTCGCGACCAGCATCTCCGACAACGCGCTGGCCCTCGCCCGCAGCGCCGGCCACGAGATCACGGCGGCGCACGAGGCCCGGACCAGGACCTACCGCGAGAAGCTGCTGAAGATGGATCCCGCCAAGGCCGCACGCATCATCGTCGACGGCGTCGAGAAGGGTCGGGTCCGCATCCGGGTCGGCAACGACGCGGTCATGGTCGACCGTCTCGTCCGCCTGCTGCCGACGACGGCCACCCGGGTGGCTGTCTACCTCGAGCGCCAGCTCCAGAAGAGCGAGCGGGTCTGAGGGCCTCAGCGCCCGGCGGCCAGGTGCTTCTCGATCGCCTCGATGATCTCGGGCCGCAACCTGGCCGCGGGGATCACCGCGTCCACCGAACCGACCTCGACCGCGCGGTGGATGTTGTGGATGCCGTCGAACTCTGCGGCCACCTCGCTGATCTTCTCGGCGCGCGTCCCGGCCCTGAGCCCGGACTGCTCCACCACCAGGCCGATCCGCTCCGACCCGGTC
>JBKJON010000262.1:0-7783 GCA_046595715.1 Marmoricola sp. | reverse complement strand
GACCCACGACCGCGAGGGCGTAGCACGTCACGATCACCGCCACCATGGACAGCTCGGCCGCGATCAGGGTGTCCTCGAGCGCTCCCCTGCCGCCCAGCCGCTCGATCATGTCCCGCGCCGCGGAGGAGTCGAGCATCGACCCGATGTTCGGCGCGATCGACCCGAGCACGACGCCGACGACACCCATCGCGACCGTCCAGGTCAGCACCATCGGCCGGTGCAGCCGCAGGCTGAGCGCCAGCGCGTCGGCGAGCCTCGGTGATCCTGTGGCCGGACCCGGTCGGGCGGGCAGCATCCCGGCCCCCAGGTCACGCCGCGCGCGGAGCGACTGGGCCAGGGCGACCAGCACGACGCTGGTGGCGGCGTACAGCAGGAGGACCCACCAGCGCGGTTCGGACCAGGCCTGGAGCCTCGTCGACCAGCCGAACGGTGAGAGCCAACCGAGCCAGGGGATGGAGGTGTCCGCGACCGCCCTGACCAGGAACAGCGCCCCGAGCGAGCCGCCCGCGATCGCTGCGCACGTCCGGGAGCTGGCAGAGAGCTGGCAGCAGACCGCGGTCAGCCCGGTCGCGACCAGCCCGATGCCCGCCCACGAGGCTCCGAACGCCACGGAGCCGGCCACCGGGAGACCGCCTGCGATGTCGGCCAGCGCAGCCAGCAGCCCGACCGCGAGGGCCACGGTGGACCCGAGCAGGACGGCGGCCCCGAGCGGTGCGCTGCGACCGACGACGGTGCCGCCGATGAGCTCGGCCCGACCGCTCTCCTCCTCGGTGCGGGTGTGGCGTCGCACGAGCACCAGGAGGAGCAGGGCCACGAACACGGCGTACAGCACCGTCAGCTTGGTCATCGACAGCTCCCCCAGGCTGCGCACGTCCAGGACCGGTCCGTACAGCGCGACGACGGCCGGGCTGGCGTTGATGGCGGTGGCGGCCGACACTCGGTCGCTCACCGACGGGTAGAGCGACCCGGTGGCGGCAGCCGAGGCGTAGACGACCCCGACGAGCACGAGGGTCCAGACGCCGACCAGGACGCGTTCACGGCGCAGGGCGGTGCGCGCGAGGCTGAGGGTGCCCACCCAGGAGCTCATCGGCCCGGGCCACCGCGATAGGCGTCGAGGAAGAGCTCCTCGAGCGTGGGCGGCGAGCTCGTCAGCGTCAGCACGCCCGCGTGGGTCAGCGCCTCCAGCACCGGTGGCAGACCCTCGGGGTCGACCGAGCAGCTGACGCTCTGACCCTCCACCACGACGTCGTGGACGCCTCGCACCTCGGAGAGCTCGGGAACCGTGCCGGAGACCTCAGCCCGCACGTGACTCCGATGCAGGTGGCGCAGGTCCTCCAGGGTGCCCGTCTCCACGGCTCGACCCCCGCGGATGATGGTCACCCGGTCGGCCAGCCGCTCGACCTCGCTGAGGATGTGGCTGGAGAGCAGCAGGGTCGTGCCGGTCGCCCTCCCCTCGGCCACGCACTCGTTGAAGACCTCCTCCATCAACGGGTCCAGGCCCGAGGTCGGCTCGTCGAGGATCAACAGCTCGGCGTCGATGGCGAAGGCGGCGACCAGGGCCACCTTCTGCCGGTTGCCCTTGGAGTAGGCACGCGCCTTCTTCGTCGGGTCCAGCTCGAAGCGCTCCAGCAGCTCGGCCCGCCGACTCCTCGCCGGATCACCGCCCCGGAGCCGGATCAGCAGGTCCACGGTCTCGCCACCGGTGAGGTTGGGCCACAGCGCGACGTCGCCCGGGACGTAGGCCAGCCGGCGGTGGATCACGACCGCGTCCCGCCACGGGTCCAGGCCGAACACCGAGGCAGATCCGCCGTCGGTGCGCAGCAGGCCGAGCAGCGCCCTGATCGTGGTGGACTTGCCGGCCCCGTTGGGGCCGAGGAACCCGTGGACCTCGCCAGCGGCCACCGTCAGGTCCAGCCCGTCGAGCGCCCTGACCGCCCCGAAGGTCTTGACGAGCCCGTGGACGGCGATCACCGGACCTGTGGTTTGTGCCATCCCTCCATCATGGTCCCAGGAGTGCCGCTGTTGCTGCACCCCGCGGAGGAGACCGCCCTGAGGAGACCGCATTGGACGCCGCGCCCCGGCTGATCACCACCCACGCACCGAAGAACCCCCAGGGACTGGTCGTGCTGCTGCACGGCGGCGGCGCCCGGCGCGACAGCACCACGGTCAGCCCGACGCAGCTGTCGGTCCTCCGGATGGTCCCGATCGCCCACCGCATCGCGAGGTCGGCCCGGGACCGGCTGACCGTCGTACGCCTGCTGAACTCGGTGCGTGGCTGGGACACCCGGCACACGCCCGTCTCGGACGTGCGCTGGGCGCTGGGGCAGCTCCGGGAGACCCACGGCCCCTCGCTACCCACGTGCCTGGTCGGCCACTCGCTGGGCGGGCGGGCCGCTCTGCTGTCCGGCGACCAGCCCGAGGTGACCAGCATCGTGGCGTTGAACCCGTGGGTGCAGGCCACCGACCAGGTGGACCTCGGCGGTCGTCCCACGCTGGTGGTCCACGGCACCGACGACCGGGTCGCTGACCCACGGAAGTCGTCGGCCCTGGCCGAGCGGCTCTCCCACACCGCACCCCTGGGGTTCCTGCGGGTCACCGGCGGCAAGCACGCCATGCTCAGTCACCGGGGGGTGTTCGAGGACGCCGCGGCGCACTTCGTGCGCGCCACGCTGCTGGGCGACGAGGTCGGCGGGGCGGTCGGCGCGCTGCTCGAGGGCGAGCGGGTCGTGACCGTCTGACGCTGCGCCCCACCGCAGTGGTCAGGGATCGAGGAGGTGCTCGATCTGCGGGAACTGCCGTTGCAGGGCTCGCAGGTACGGCGCGACCGCCGGGTGGCGGAACTTCCCGGCCAGCGCACCCTCACCCCGGGCCGCCTGGGCCAGGGCCCACTCCGCCCGGCTGAGGACGGTGTAGACGGCGGTCACCCGGGCCGCCAACGCGATGGGCTCACGGTCGGCGTCCGGTCCGACACCGTCGAGGAAGGCGTCCAGCAGCACCTCGAACTCCTCCCGGCTGGACAGGGCGTAGTAGCCGAGGTCCGAGCCCACCGGCCCGACCCCGAAGCACTGCCAGTCCACGGCCACGACGTCCTCGCCCCTGCGCGAGAGGAAGTTGGCGGGTACGGCGTCGCCGTGCAACCGGCCCTCCGGCCCCTCGGCACAGCGGTCGAGCCAGTGGCCCCGCCGCCTCCAGAGCACGTCCGCGACGTCGGCCAGCGTCGTCCGCTCGAGGGTGCGCCACCCACCTCGCTCCTCGGTCATGGCGAGCCGGTCCGCGAGCAACCGACGTGAGGCCCAGGTCGGCGTCGCTCGGCTCGCCCCGGCGAAGCGGCCCAGCGCGCGGGCCACGAACAGCCCGGTCGGCGGCTCCCCCACCTGCTCACGGCTCCACACGGTCACACCGTCGTCGTCCTCCTCCACGGCGCCGAACTCCGGCGGCACCAGCCCGGGTCCGTCGACGAACCGCGACTCGGTGGCGACCTCGGCCTCACGTCGCCAGTAGCCGGCGTGGCTGGGGGTGGTGGCCACGGGGTTGCGGTCCCGGGGCGCGGCCAGCCGCTTGACCACCCACCGCTGCCCCTCGGCCTGGGCCAGCCAGACACCTTCGGTGGACGGCCCGCCCACGCCAGGGAGCTGGCGCCACGAGGGGTCCGGCTCCCACATGTCGCACATCCTGACAGAAGGGAGGCCACCGGGTCGTTAGTGCGGGTGGTCGCTGGGTACGCGTTTTTCGGAAACGCCGAAGACGCGACCGATCCGGCCGCGTTCCTGAGCTACCTCGTCACCGGTGTCCTGATCGTCCTGGTGATGCGGATGCTCGGCGAGATGGCCACGGCCACCCCGTCCACCGGCTCCTTCGCCGACTACGCGCGCCGCGCGCTGGGTGGTTGGGCCGGGTTCTCGGTGGCGTGGCTCTACTGGTACTGCCTTCAAGACCATGGGCATCCCCTACGCCGACCAGATCATGAACGCGGTCGTGCTCACCGCGGTGCTGTCCCGCCTCAACTCCGGTCTCCACACAGCCTCCCCGATGCTGTTCGTGCTCGGGGCCCCGGCGGCAGGCACCCATGCGCCTGATCACGGTCAACCGACGCGGTTCTCGTCCAGCTCGGCCTCACGAACAAGACGCGCTCCCAGCTGCTGCTGAGCCTGCTGTCGTGGCCCTCCTCTGGCAGGCCACCACCAGGGCAGCCCTGGTCCGGCTGGACCGGACCCTGGGGGAGCTGCGCCCCCGTGGACTGACGGTCGAGGGTGAGCTCGGTGACTACCGGCCGCTGGGAGCGCTGGACCAGGCGATCCGCGAGTTCGGCCCACCACGTGGTGATCGCGACCCGTCCCGGGGAACGGTCGACGTGGCTGCAGCGCGGCGTCGTCTCCGAGGCCCGGGACCGCCACGACGTCACCATCCAGCACGTGGTGGTGCACGAGCCGGTCCCCGGGTAGGGGTCAGTCGGGATCGGTCACCCTCACCGCGACCGAGCTGCCGTCGGCGACGGCCTGCTCGAGCACTGCGCGCCGGGGATCGGGTACGGCGAGCCACGGCTCGACCCTCAGCGCGGTGAGCCGCCTGAGCTGCTGGTCCTCGAGCACCAGCTCGACGGCCGTCCGGTCGCCGCCGCACACGAGTGCCTCCAGCGGACCGGTCAGGATCCGGTGGGCGTGCCCCGCGGCCGCCTCGTAGGCCGCCCGGGCCTGGTTGTCGCGACGACGCGCGAACCGCTGCTGGCTCTGGCCACCGGCCTTGGTGCGCCCCTGGACGTGCCGCTGGCCGACTTTGGACTCGATCGTCTTCTCCCGCGCGAGCCGGGCGACCGCGAAGCCGCCCTTGCGGACGAGGAGGACACCCCAGTGCGCGGGCGGGCCGCACGTCTGGGCGAACGCGGCCGGGTCGGCGTGACCGTCGTACTCCCTGCCGAACGGGGGCACGGCCCGGAAGGTCGCTCCGTCGGCAGCGGCACCCACGAGGGCACCCTCGTCCACGGACAGGTCGAAGTCACCGTGACGGCCGCCGAAGTTCTGCACCCAGCGCTCGAGGCGAGCCACCGGCACCAGGACCTCGGTCATCAGGTCCAGGTCACGCGCGCGAGGGCACGCCAGAGGTCGAAGCCCTCGACCTCCACCTCGTCGGTGCGGTTCCACGCGGCCAGGTAGAGCACCTCCGCCGGAGCGCGGAGCTCGACGTCGGCGTGCCCGTGATGATCGCGCTGGACCACCGGCGCCTCGGGGCCGACCTGCACCAGCCAGGAGCGGTCGACGTCGGTGGGTCGGAAGGCATAGCTGACGGGGACCTCGCTGCGCAGGTGCGAGCTGTCACGGGTGAGGAAGCCCCGGAGCAGCTCGTCGATGCCGTCGAGGGCGATCTGCCGGGTGATCCAGGTGTCGTCCGCGTTCGGCACCCGTCCCAGGGCGGCCGACAGCGCATCCACCGAGTGGATCGTCGTCTCGTGGCACTGGCGCCTGGCCCAGAAGAGCCGTGGGGCCGGCGCGTTGTTGAGGAACACCCTGGTGTCGAGGTCCACCGGCGCCTCCTCGAGCGCCTTCAGCAGGCGGTGACCGCCGGAACGGAGCCACAGCACGGGGTCGGCCGCTTCCAGCCCCTCCGTCCTCGCGGACCCGGGATCGGTCCGGACGCCGACGATCCACGAGGTGGCCCAACGATGGACCATCCCCAGGTGGGCCACGAGCTCACGGACCGTCCACTCCGGGGTGGTCGGGACGCGGGTGTCCATCCCGGCGCTGCCAGCGTGGTCGACGAACGCGTCGAGAGCCTCACGCAGGGCCTCGACGTGCTCGGAGAAGTCGACGTCGAGGTCCAGCGTCAGGTCGTCCACGTCAGGATCAGACGTTGAATCCAAGGGCGCGGAGCTGCTCGCGACCGTCGTCGGTGATCTTGTCCGGGCCCCACGGCGGCATCCAGACCCAGTTGATCGTGACGTCGCCGACGAGGCCCTCGAGGGCCGCGTTGGTCTGGTCCTGGATGACGTCGGTCAGCGGGCAGGCCGCGGAGGTCAGGGTCATGTCCAGGACCGCGTTGGAGTGGGCGTCGAGGTGCACGTCGTAGACCAGGCCGAGGTCGACGACGTTGATGCCGAGCTCGGGGTCGACGACGTCCTTCATCGCCTCGAAGACGTCGTCCTTGGTGGCGGTGGCCGTGCCGACCCCGCTCGCCTCGGGCACCTCGGGTAGATCGTCGTGGATGTGCTGGGTGTCGGTCATGAGTCCTCCTTGGAGACAACCTGGGCGGTGGCGTCCTTGAACGCCATCCATGAAAGCAGAGCGCACTTGATGCGCGCCGGGAACTTCGCGACGCCCGCGAAGGCGATGCCGTCCTCGAGGACCTCCTCGTCGGGCTCGACCTTGCCGCGACCGTGCATCAGCTCGACGAAGGCCTCGTGGGTCTGCAGCGCCTTGACGACCGGTTGGCCGATGACGAGGTCCGCCATCACCGACGCGGCGGCCTGGCTGATCGAGCAGCCCTCGGCGTCGTAGGACACGTCGGTCACCGTCTCGCTGCCGGGCTCACCCTCGAGGTGGACGCGCAGGGTCACCTCGTCACCGCAGGTCGGGTTGACGTGGTGCACCTCGGCCTCGAAGGGCTCGCGCAGCCCCGCGTGGTGGGGGCTGCGGTAGTGGTCGAGGATGATCTCCTGGTAGAGGCTGTCGAGATCCATCAGGCCACCTTGAAGTAGTTCTTGGTGTAGTTCAGTCCCTCGACCAGGGCGTCGATCTCCGCAGGCGTCGTGTAGAGGTACGACGAGGCGCGGGTCGAGCTCTGGACGCCGAACCTCTTGTGGGCGGGCTTCGCGCAGTGGTGCCCGGCGCGTACGGCGATGCCGCGCGCGTCGAGCGTCTGGGCGACGTCGTGCGGGTGCACTCCCGCGACCTCGAAGGAGACCGCTCCCCCCCGCAGGCTCGGGTCGAGCGGACCCATCACGGTGACGCCCCCGACGGTGGCGAGTCCGTCGAGCAGGTAGCCGGTGATCACCTGCTCGTGCCGGTGGATGTTGTCCAGCCCGATCTCGGTCAGGTAGTCCACCGCTGCGCCGAGACCGACGGCCTCGACGATCGGCGGGGTGCCGGCCTCGAAGCGGTGCGGGATGTCGGCGTAGGTCGACTTCTCCATCGACACGGTGGCGATCATCTCGCCTCCGCCGAGGAAGGGTGGCAGCTGGCGCAGGAGCTCGGTCCTGCCCCAGAGCACGCCGATGCCGGTCGGACCGGTGACCTTGTGGCCGGTGAAGGCGAGGAAGTCGGCGTCCACGGCCTGCACGTCGACGGGGAGCTGGGGCGCTGCCTGCGAGGCGTCCACGACGACGACGGCGCCGACGTCGTGCGCACGCCGGGTGATCTCGGCGATGGGGTTGATCGTGCCGAGCATGTTCGAGACCCACGTGACGGCGACGACCTTGGTCTGCGGCGTGATCAGCTCATCGATGTTCGAGAGGTCCAGCTGGCCGTCCTCGGTGAGGCCGAACCAGCGGAGCTCGGCGCCCTTGCGCTCGGTCAGCAGCTGCCACGGGACGATGTTGGAGTGGTGCTCCATCTCGGTGATGACCACGCGGTCGCCCGCCTTCACCTCGAGCGGCCCGGCCCACGCCATCGTGTTGGCGACCAGGTTGAGCGCCTCGGAGGCGTTCTTGGTGAAGATGACCTCGTCGCGCGAAGGTGCGTTGAGGAACGCCGCCACCTTGTCGCGCGCCGACTCGTAGGCCTCGGTCGACTCCGCACCGAGCTGGTGCATCGCCCGGGCGATGTTGGCGTTGTGGTGCTCGAGGTGGTCGACC
>JBKJON010000575.1:0-9491 GCA_046595715.1 Marmoricola sp. | reverse complement strand
CGCCCTCGACCAGGCCGACGGTGAGCACGACCGGGTCGAAGATGTTGAAACGCCGGGTGACCATCGTCTGCAGCGAGGTGATCATCTCTGCCATCGCCACGATCGGGTCGCGCCCCCGGTGCGGGGTGGACCCGTGGCCGCCGCGCCCGCGGACGGTCACGAACAGTCGGTGCGAGGCCGCCATCAGCGGGCCTGGCCGGCTGGTGAACTGGAAGGCCGGGAAGGTGTTGGAGAAGACGTGGGTGCCGTAGGCGGCGTCCACCCGTGGCCCGGCCGCGTCGAGGATGCCTTCCTGCAGCATCACCCCGGCGCCGTCCCAGCCCTCCTCGCCCGGCTGGAACATCAGCACGACGTCGCCGCGCAGTCGGTCGCGGTGCTGCGCGAGCAAACTGGCCCCGCCGATCAGGGAGGCGGTGTGCAGGTCGTGCCCGCAGGCGTGCATGGCGCCGTTGGTGGAGGCGAAGTCGAGCCCGGTCTCCTCCTCGACCGGCAGGGCGTCCATGTCGGCCCGGAGCAGCACCGTCCTCGGGTCGGCCGCGTCCCGGCCCCCGCCGCGGAGCACGGCGGTCACCGAGGTGGTCCCGGTCCCGGTCGAGATCTCCAGGCCCAGACCGTCGAGCTCACGCAGCACCCGGTCCTGGGTGCGCGGCAGGTCGAGCCCGATCTCCGGGGTGCGGTGCAGCTCCTTGCGGAGCTCCGTCAGGTCGCCGGCCATGCTGCGTGCGTCGTCGTGCAGGTCCATGGGTCTCCTTCGCTGTCGGCCGCTCAGCGCTCGTGGCGGGGCCGTGTCGGCAGTCCCGGCACGCTACCTCCGGACGGTGCCGGGGGGTGCGGCACCGGTGGCCGGGCACAATGGCGCCGTGACCTCCTCCCCAGGCCCCCTCGTGCTCGGCATCGAGACGTCGTGCGACGAGACCGGCGTGGGGATCGTGCGTGGCCACACCCTGCTCGCCGACGCGGTGGCGTCCTCGGTGGAGGAGCACGCCCGGTTCGGGGGCGTCGTACCCGAGGTGGCCGCACGGGCCCACCTCGAGGCGATGGTGCCCACGATCGAGCGGGCCTGCCGGACCGCTGGCATCTCGCTGCGAGACGTCGACGCGATCGCCGTGACGGCCGGCCCCGGCCTGGCCGGTGCCCTCCTCGTCGGCGTGGCCGCCGCGAAGTCCCTGGCGCTGTCGCTGGAGAAGCCGTTGTACGGCGTGAACCACCTCGCCGCCCACGTCGCCGTCGACCAGCTCGAGCACGGTGCCCTGCCCGACCCCTGCCTGGCGATGCTCGTCTCGGGCGGGCACTCCTCCTTGCTGCGGGTCAGCGACGTGACCTCGTCGGTCGTCCCGCTGGGGGCCACCATCGACGACGCGGCGGGAGAGGCCTTCGACAAGGTCGCCCGCCTGCTCGGCCTGCCCTTCCCCGGCGGCCCGCACATCGACAACGCCGCCCGTTCCGGCTCCTCGGTCGCCATCGACTTCCCGCGCGGCCTCTCCTCGCGGCGCGACCTCGAGCGGCACCGTTTCGACTTCTCGTTCTCAGGCCTCAAGACCGCGGTCGCCCGCTGGGTCCAGGCGCGGGAGGCCTCCGGTGACCCCGTGCCGGTCGCCGACGTCGCCGCCTCGTTCCAGGAGGCGGTCTGTGACGTGCTGACGCGCAAGGCCGTCGACGCCGCCCTCTCGGAGGGGATCGACCACATCCTCATCGGCGGCGGGGTTGCCGCCAACTCCCGGCTCCGGGTGCTGGCCGAGGAACTGGCCCGCGCGAACGGCATCCGGGTCCGCGTGCCCCGGCCCGGCCTGTGCACCGACAACGGCGCGATGGTCGCCGCCCTCGGCTCCGAGATGGTCGCCCGCGGTCGGACCCCCTCCGCCCTGGACCTCCCCGCCGACTCCTCGATGCCGGTGGAGGTCGTACTCGTCTGAGGTGGATACCGTGACTCTCGTCGAGTCCGCACCATCCAGGGGAGAAGCACATGCAGCAGGTCAAGGCAGTCGTCGCGCGCGCCAAGGGCGAGCCGGTCTCCATCGAGATGATCAACGTGCCGGACCCCGGCCCGGGCGAGGCCGTGGTCAAGATCCAGGCGTGCGGGGTGTGCCACACGGACCTCCACTACCGCGAGGGCGGCATCAACGACGAGTTCCCGTTCCTGCTCGGCCACGAGGCCGCCGGCATCGTCGAGTCGGTCGGTGAAGGGGTCACCGAGGTCGCGGTCGGCGACTTCGTCGTACTCAACTGGCGAGCGGTGTGCGGTGAGTGCCGTGCCTGCACGCGGGGCGAGCCCTGGTACTGCTTCGACACCCACAACGCCACCCAGAAGATGACCCTCGCCGAGGGGGAGGGGGCCGGCACCGAGCTCTCGGCCGCGCTGGGCATCGGCGCCTTCGCGGAGAAGACGCTGGTCGCAGCCGGACAGTGCACCAAGGTCGACGAGAACGCGCGCCCCGCGGCCGTGGGTCTCCTCGGGTGCGGTGTGATGGCCGGCATCGGTGCGGCCATCAACACCGGCAACGTGGGGCGTGGGAAGAGCGTGGCCGTCATCGGCTGCGGGGGTGTCGGCGTCGCTGCCATCGCCGGATCTGCCCTGGCCGGCGCCGGCACGATCATCGCTGTCGACATCGACGACAAGAAGCTGGCCGCTGCGACGCGGATGGGCGCCACGCACACCGTGAACAGCAAGGACAACGACGCGGTCGAGGCCATCCAGGCCCTGACAGGCGGTCACGGCGCCGACGTCGTCATCGATGCGGTCGGTCGCCCCGAGACCTGGAAGCAGGCCTTCTACGCGCGCGACCTGGCTGGCACCGTCGTCCTGGTCGGGGTCCCGACGCCGGACATGAAGATCCCCGACCTCCCGCTCATCGACGTCTTCGGTCGCGGTGGTTCGCTCAAGTCCAGCTGGTACGGCGACTGCCTGCCCAGTCGCGACTTCCCGCTGCTCGTGGACCTCTACCAGCAGGGCCGCCTCGACCTCGACGCGTTCGTCTCCGAGGAGATCGCCCTCGACGGTGTCGAGGCAGCGTTCGAGAAGATGCACGGTGGTGAGGTCCTGCGCTCCGTCGTCATCCTGTGACCGGCCACCAGGTCGGGCGGGCCGCCTTCGCGACGGTCGTCCTGCTCAGCCTGGTGGTGCTGTTCACCCCGGCCACGGGAGTGCCGACCGACGTCCCGGTGAGCGACAAGCTGATCCACTTCCTGCTGTTCGCCGTGCTGGCGGTGAGCGGACGCTGGGCAGGGCTCCGGGCGGTACCCCTGCTCATCGGGCTGGTGGCCTACGCCGGAGTCTCGGAGGTGCTGCAGTCCACGTTGCCCATCCAGCGCGACGGTGACGTGCGGGACGCGGTGGCCGACTCAGCGGGTGTGCTCACCGGACTGCTGGTGGTCTTCCTGTCCCGCCGCGCCGGGTAGTCCGAGACGAAAACGTGGTCCGTCGAGCCTCAGAGCGACGGGAACGTCTCGGACTATCGGCTCCCTGGGGCGGACCGGGAGCCCCCGCTCCCTCTAGGGTCGGCGCATGAGCTCCGTACGCATCGACCACGCCGTCTCCAGCGGCACCTTCTCCCTGGACGGCGAGACCTTCGACGTCGACAACAACCTCTGGGTGATCGGCGACGACGACGAGTGCATCGTGATCGACGCCCCGCACAGCGTCGAGGACATCCTCACCCTCGTGGCCGGGCGCCAGGTCAAGGCGATCATCTGCACCCACGCCCACGACGACCACGTGCGGGTGGCACCCGAGCTGCGTGAGCGGGTGTCCGCGCCGATCCTCCTCCACCCTGCGGACAAGCCGGTCTGGGAGCTGACCCACACCGAACACCTCTGGGACGTCGACCTCGAGGACGGCCAGACCATCAAGGTCGGCGGCGCCGCCCTGAAGGTGCTGCACACACCAGGCCACGCGCCGGGAGCGATCTGTCTCTACGTCCACGACCTCGGCTGCGTCTTCACCGGCGACACCCTCTTCCAGGGAGGACCCGGTGCCACCGGCCGGTCGTTCAGCGACGAGGACGTGATCAAGGAGTCCGTCCGCGGCAAGCTGTTCGCGTTGCCCGACGAGACCGTCGTGCACACCGGGCACGGCGAGGACACCACGATCGCTGCCGAGCGTGAACACCTCGCCTGAGCGCCGACGGCTGTCCGCACGGACGTTCCTGACCCGACCCGGGGCCTGGCTCGCGGCTGCCCTGGTGGTGGGGACGCTCGTCCGGGCGCCCCAGCTGTTCTACCCGGCCACCGGCCCCTACGCGTTCCGGCTGGCCCAGACGGCCATGGGGGTGCGCGAGTTCGCCCGGAACGGCGTCGACCTCCTGGCCTCACCGCTCCCCGTCTTCGGGGTGGCCGACAACGTGCCGTTCGAGTTCCCGCTCTTCCAGGCGATCGCCCGAGAGCTCATGCGGCTCGGACCCGACGCCACCGAGGCCTCCCGGCTCGCCGGCCTGGTGAGCTTCCAGGTGGCGGCGGTCCTCTGGTTCGTGCTGCTCCGCCGGTGGGTGGGCCCGTGGGTGGCGGTGGGGACCGTCGTACCACTCCAGCTGCTGCCGTTCGGCCTCCTCTGGGGAGGGGCTCCGCTCATCGACTTCTTCAGCGTCGCGCTCGGACTGGGGATGGTGCTGGCCCTCGAGGCCTGGCTCCGCGGGCGCCCCTGGCCGTACCTCGTCGGGGGCGCCCTGCTCGCCCACGCGCTGTTCCTGGTGAAGGTCACCACGGTCCCGGCTTCGGGCGTCCTGCTCCTCACCTCGGTCGCCCTGGTCGTCGGGGAACGCGGGTGGCACACCTCGTGGCGTCGCGTCCTCACTGCGCTGGCCGTGGGTCCCGGCCTGGCGCTGGTGCCCCTGCTGCTGTGGACCCGCCACACCGACGACGTCAAGGCCGTCTCCACGGCGACGCGGTTCCTCACGAGCAAGGAGCTCACCGGGTGGACCTTCGGCACCTGGGAGCAGCGCACGAGCTCAGTGATCTGGGGTGACCTGGCACGGCGGGTCTCCGAGGAGATCGCCGGCTTCGCACTGCTCTCGCTCGCGCTCGCGATCCTCCTGGGCGCAGTGTTCGGCAACGCCCGTCAGCGGGTGGTGCTCGCCGGCCTCGTGGTGGGGTCGCTGGCGCCGGTCCTCATCTTCTTCAACCTCTACGCGGTGCACACCTACTACCTCGCGGCCGTCTACCCGCTGCTGTGTGCGGTGCCCGCCCTCGGGGTGGCGTCACTGGTGGAGCGCCTCGGCACCCGTGGCCTCGCACTGCCTGCGGCGGCCACCATGGCCGTCCTGCTGCTCACCACGTGGGTGCTGCCGCTGGGTCGCAGCGACATCAGCTTCCTGCGGCACCAGACCCCGATCCAACCGCTCTCTGCGCAGCTGCAGCAGGCCACCCCCGCCGCTTCGGAGATCGTTCTGGTCGGCTGCGACTGGAACCCGCAGTACTTCTACGAGGCCGACCGCACCGGCCTGATGTTCCGCGACCAGACGCCGGCACAGGCGTGGGCCGAGAACGACATCGGCGACTACGGGTACATCGCGACCTGCGACAGCGCCCTCAGCCCGGTGGGCTTCCTGCCGGTCGGCTACGGAGTGGGTCCCACGGCCGCGCCCGAGGTGTTCCGCATCGTTCAGCCTGCGAGGTCCTGAACCTCGCGACCGGTCCGTCGGGCGCGGATGATCTCCCACGTGCCGACGCTCGTGGCAGCGGCGACGAAGACGAGCGCCACGATCACCGCAGTCCCCAGCGCGCCGGCGTACGACGCCGGGCCTGGGCCGGAGAGCGCCGAGAAGAACACCGCTCCGATGACGGCCTGACCGATCGCCAGCCCGACCCGCTGGGCCGTCTGCAGCACGCCTCCCGCGGTGCCGCCCACGACCGGGTCGACGTCCATCAGGGTCAGGGCCTGGTTCGGAGTGATGACCGTGCCGTTGCCGAAGCCCATCACGAACAGCGGTCCCGCCAGGGCGATGACGGCGTGCTCGGTCGGGGCGGCGTTGGCGACGATGCCCATGGCGACCGCGCCCGCGCCGAAGGTCAGGGTGCCGGCGACGACCAGCGGACGGCCGATCCGGGTGACGAACCGGCCGGCCGTCTGGGCGGCAACGGCACTGCCCACCGCGAACGCCGTCACGCCGAGCGCCGAGTGCAGGGCGCTGTAACCCAGCCCACGCTGGAAGTAGAGGGCGAGCACGAGGGGAAGCCCTGCCTGGGCCGGGAAGTAGAGCAGGGCAAGCACCACGCCCGAGGTGTACGACGGCCGCCGGAACAGCCGTAGGTCGACCAGCGGGTCGAGCTGTGAACGGGTGAGCCGTCGCTCGCGACGCCAGAACCCCAGCAGCAGGACGAGGGCAGGCACCATCAGCAGCAGGACCACCCGGCCGACCTGCTCGAACTCGACGGCCGCGTAGAGGAAGCAGAAGGTCGCTGCTCCCAGCAGGAGCGAGCCGGGCACGTCGAGCCGGTGACGACCGGTGGCGGGCGTGTCCGGCAGGTAGCGGCGGGCCAGGGCGACGACGAGGATCCCGACCGGCACGTTGACGAAGAAGACCAGCCGCCAGCCGAACTCGGGTCCGCCGAGAGCGATGAGCACCCCGCCCACGAGGGGGCCGAGCGCGGTGCTCACACCGACCGTGGTGCCGAGCGCACCGAAGGCCCGTCCACGCTCGTCGCCGCGGAACATCTGCTGGACCAGTCCCACCACCTGGGGATTGATGAGACCTCCGAAGACCCCCTGCAACACGCGCGCGGCGATCAGCAGCTCGGCGGTCGGTGCGAAGCCGGCCAGCGCGCTGGTCACCGAGAACCCGAGCACCCCGATCTGGAACATCCGCCGCCGGCCGTGGTCGTCGCCGAGCCGCCCGGCGAGCACGGGCACGAGTCCGAAGGTGAGCGTGTAGCCACCGACGATCCACTGCAGCTGGGAAGAGCCGGCGCCGGTCGAGTCGCTGATCGAGGGGAGGGCGACGTTGGTGATGCTGACGTCGAGCAGGGTCATGAACAACGCGCTGCAGCAGACCATCAGGGCGATCCACCGGCTCCGGTCGGCCCCGGGGTCGAGTCCGGGGTCGAGTCCGGGGACCGGGGCGTCCGACGGCGCGTGCTGCTCGCCGGGGAACTCACTCATCGGCGGTGGGTCACCGGGTCGGCTCGACCAGCAGGGCGGTGCCCTTGCCCGCCACCCGCGTCAGCACCAGCGTCGACTCCTGGTCGCCGCGCAGCGAGAGGCGCTTGCGCAGCTCGTCGGGGACGACGGAGACCCCGCGCTTCTTGATCGTCAGTCGACCGATCCCGCGTTCGCGCAGCGCCGCCTTGAGCGGCTTCTCGCGGAACGGCAGCTCCTCGAGCACCCGGTAGCCGCGGGCGAAGGGGGTCTGGAAGGCGCGGTCGGAGGTGACGTAGGCGATGTGCTCGTCCAGCAGGTGCCCACCGACACCGTCGGCCACCGCGGTCACCAGGCCGGCCCGGATGACGGCACCGTCGGGCTCGTAGAGGAAGCCGCACACCGGCCCGGTCCCGGCTCCGGGATCGTCCTCGTCGGTGAGCGTGGCCAGGCCGCCGTCGCCGATCACGGTCGCCCGGCGGCGCGTGGTGGCGAGCCGCCCGGACCAGAGCACGGCCTCCTTGACCTCCCGGTGGTCGCTGACCCACTCGGCCTCGACGCCCTCGGGGACGAGGTGGTGGGGGAGACCGGGGGCGAGCTTCACGCACGAGTCGCGGGCGAACAGCCCCTGCACGAAGGACCACGGTGGGGTCCACGCGTCCACATGGAAGCTGCGGCCCCTGCCCGACCGGCGCGCCGGGTCGGCGAAGGCCAGGTCGAAGGGGGTGGTGTCGATCGCCGTGACGTCGGCGACGGTGACAGCGCCCCCTAGACCGAGCGAGTGCAGGTTGGCCTCGGCGACCGCCACCCGGACCGGGTCGAGGTCCACGCCGGCGCAGGTGAGCCCGGCCCGCGCGAAGGCGACGAGGTCGCCCCCGATGCCGCACCCGAGGTCGACCAGGGTGTCGCCGCCGGCGTGCGCACGAGCCGCGCGGTGGGTCGCGACCGGCAGGCGGGTGGCCTGCTCGAGACCCTCGGGCGTGAAGTACATCCGCTCCGCCAGGAGACCGAACTTCGGTTCCGCCCGGCGCCGCAGCTGCACCTGGGTGACGGCGGCGGCGACGTGCTCCGCGTCCGCCGTACGACGAAGGGCCGCCTGGACCACCAGCGGGTCGTCCCCGGCTCCGGCCGAGGCGTCGGCCGCCGAGACGAGGAGACGTTGCCCCTCCTCGGTCAGCAGCCAGCGGAAGGCGTCGAGGTCCACCGCGCCATCCTCGCGCACGGTGCAGAAGTCGATGTACCAGCCCGCGTCCGGCGTACTCCTGTCCCCTGGCCGGCAAGGGCCACCAGAAGCCGGGAAGCCCGCGACCAGCGGGCGCGTGGAGTCTCGGGCCACGCCGCACCGGACGAGCTCTTCGCCCTCGGGGTCCCGATGGTGCCCGAGCTGGCCGGTGCGATCGCGGAATGCTTCGAGCGGCTCGACGTGGCGGCCCAGGGTCACACCGACCGCCGTACGGTGCCGAACTTCCTGGGCTCCGACGGCGACCTCGACCGGGTCTGGGGGCCCGGGACCCGGGCTCGTCTCGCCGCGATCAAGTCCTCTGTCGACCCGCGGCGGACCCTCCGCAGCAACCGTCCGGTGCTGGTCTGAAGGGCCGCTCTGGCACTCGTCAGGTCAGAGTGCTAGTTTTTCCACTGGCACTCTCCCGGTGGGTGTGCCAGCGCTTGTGCCGACGTACGACCCCCGCGACGGCGTACCGAGACACAGGCAGCAAACTTCGAAACATCCCAACGATTGTGTGGAAAGTGGAGGTCGGCACCGTGTCGGTCAACATCAAGCCCCTCGAAGACCGGATCGTCGTGAAGGCCCTTGAGGCCGAGCAGACCACGGCGTCCGGCCTGGTCATCCCTGACACTGCGAAGGAGAAGCCCCAGGAGGGCGAGGTCCTGAGCATCGGTCCGGGTCGCATCGACGACAACGGCAACCGCGTCCCGCTGGACGTCAGCGTCGGGGACAAGGTCATCTACAGCAAGTACGGCGGCACCGAGGTCAAGTACGCCGGCGAGGAGTACCTCATCCTCTCCGCGCGCGACGTGCTCGCTGTCGTTTCCTGATCTAACCCACAGTCCGAGACGGATGGACCCCTCCTCGAACGAGAACAGGGTCCCTCTGTCTCGGACTGTCCATTTCTGACGAAAGGAGCATCCAAGGATGCCCAAGATTCTGGAGTTCGACGAGGACGCACGCCGCTCACTCGAGCGTGGCGTCGACAAGCTCGCCAACGCCGTCAAGGTGACGCTCGGCCCGCGTGGTCGCTACGTCGTGCTGGACAAGAAGTGGGGCGCCCCCACGATCACCAACGACGGTGTGACCGTCGCTCGCGAGATCGAGCTCGACGACCCGTTCGAGAACCTCGGTGCCCAGCTCACCAAGGAGGTCGCGACCAAGACCAACGACGTCGCCGGTGACGGCACCACGACCGCG
>JBKJON010000530.1:0-3914 GCA_046595715.1 Marmoricola sp. | reverse complement strand
ACCTTCTACACCCACCCCGAGATCGAGTTCTATCTCTTCAAGGACAGCCCCGTCGCCGGGGCGGAGCCCGAGCCGGTGGACCGCAGCGGCTACTTCGACCACACCGCCCAGTCGCGCGGCTCGGACTTCCGCCGCGACGCGATCAACATGCTCGAGTCGATGGGCATCTCCGTCGAGTTCAGCCACCACGAGGGAGGTCCCGGTCAGCAGGAGATCGACCTGCGGTACGCCGACGCCCTCTCCACGGCCGACAACATCATGACCTTCCGCACGGTGGTCCGCGAGGTCGCGCTGGGCCAGGGCATCTGGGCCAGCTTCATGCCCAAGCCGTTCACGACGCACCCCGGCTCGGGCATGCACACCCACGTCTCGCTGTTCGAGGGCGACACCAACGCGTTCTTCGAGGCCGGTGCGGAGTACCAGCTCTCCAAGACCGCCCGCCACTTCATCGCGGGGATCCTGCACCACGCCAGCGAGATCACCTGTGTCACCAACCAGTGGGTCAACTCCTACAAGCGGCTGATCGGCGGCGGCGAGGCGCCGTCGTACAAGTCGTGGGGCCACAACAACCGGTCCGCGATGGTGCGGGTACCGATGTACAAGCCCAACAAGGGGCAGTCGACGCGGATCGAGCTGCGGACGATCGATGCGGCCTGCAACCCCTACCTCGCCTACGCCGTCGTTCTCGCGGCCGGCATGAAGGGCATCGAGGAGGGCTACGAGCTCCCGCGCGAGGCCGAGGACGACGTCTGGTCCCTCAACAACCGTGAGCGCAAGGCGCTCGGGCTCGAGCAGCTCCCCAAGACCCTGCACGACGCCATCCGCATCGCCGAGGACTCCGAGCTGCTGGCCGAAACCCTCGGCGAGCACGTCTACGAGTTCTTCCTCCGCAACAAGCGCGCGGAGTGGGAGGAGTACCAGGGCCAGGTCTCCGCCTTCGAGCGCGACCGGATGCTCCCCGTCATCTGACTCCGGACAGTGACCCGGACGGTCACCCAGCCGCTCGTGCACCATCTGAGTACTTGTACGGATGCCGGCCGTCGCTCCGACGCGACACCCTCGGGGCATGGCCACCTCCTCACGTACTGCAGCCTTCGCCCTGCCGGAAGGACTCGCGACCGACCTGCGACTCTGTGCCAGCGGGGCCAGCGTCACGCTGCACGGCGAGGTGGACGTGCACACGGCGCCGTTGCTGCGGCGCGAGCTGGCGGAGCTGGTCCGGCAGGGGGAGGAGCGGATCGTGGTGCTCCTCGACGACGTGACCTTCATGGACTCCACCGGCCTCGGCGTCCTGATCGGGGCGCACCGGGCGCAGGTGGCCGCGGGCGGAGCCTTCGAGCTGGTCTGCGTCCAGCCCCGGCTCCTGCACCTCCTCGCCCTGACCGGCCTCGACCAGGTGCTCACGATCCGTGGCGGGAGCGACGCTGCGCCGCAGCAGTGACGATAGGTTCGCCCGGTGGCACCTGACGGTACGAGCAGCTGGGGCGACTTGGCGCGGCTGGGCTTCTTCGACACCGAGCGCGCCCAGCGGCTGCTCGGTGAGCTCGGCGACGTCGTCAGGCCGTTGGCACCCCTGATCGGACGCAGCGCCGATCCGGACCTCACCCTGTCGGCCCTGGTCGCGCTGGCCGGCGCCGTCGACGACCGTGACCGGCTGCTGCAGGAGGTGGCGGACGACGAGGGCACGTCCATGCGTCTGCTCTCGGTGCTGGGGGCCAGCCAGGCCCTGGGTGATCATCTCCGTCGCCACCCGGACCACTGGCTCGAGCTGACGGACCCGACGTTGGGCTCGACCCGGCCACCGGCGTACGCCATCCGCGCGGGGCTGCTCCGTGCCGTCGGCGCCGATCCCGACGACGCGTCTCCGGTCGCGACCCTGGACCACGCGGCCGCCCTGGACGCGCTCCGCGTGGAGTACCGCCGCGTCCTGCTTCGGCTGGCCTCACGAGACCTCGCCCACCACCTCGGCCTCGACGACGCGGCCGCAGAGATCGCCGACCTGGCCGCCGGGACGCTCGACGGTGCTCTGGCGGTGGCCCGCGCCAAGGTGGGCGAGGCGGCGCTGAGCTGTCGGCTCTCGGTGATCGCCATGGGCAAGTGCGGCGGGCACGAGCTGAACTACGTCAGTGACGTCGACGTGATCTTCGTGGCCGAGCCCGTGGAGGGGTACGACGAGTCGACCGCGATGCGGGCGGCCAGCCAGCTCGCCTCGTGCCTGATGCAGGCCTGCTCGGACCAGACGCGTGAGGGCACGATCTGGCCGGTGGACGCTAACCTGCGTCCCGAGGGGAAGTCGGGACCACTGGTCCGCACCATCGCCAGCCACCTCGGCTACTACGAACGCTGGGCGAAGACCTGGGAGTTCCAGGCCCTCCTCAAGGCGCGGCCGGTCGCAGGCGACCTGGAGCTGGGCCGGCGGTACTCCGAGGTCATCGGGCCGCTGGTCTGGGAAGCGGCGGGTCGTGACGGCTTCGTCGAGGAGGTCCAGTCCATGCGTCGCCGCGTGCTGGACCACATCCCCGCCGACCGGGCGGAACGCCAGCTCAAGCTGGGCTCCGGCGGGCTGCGCGACGTCGAGTTCGCCGTACAGCTGCTCCAGATGGTCCACGGGCGGGCCGACGAGGAGATCCGTCAGCCGACGACGCTCAGCGCGCTGGCGCATCTGACCGACCGCGGCTACGTCGGTCGCGAGGACGGCCGCTCCCTGCACGAGGCCTATTCCTTCCTGCGGACGCTCGAGCACCGCATCCAGCTGTTCCAGCTGCGTCGTACGCATGTCATGCCCGAGGACGCACCTTCGCTTCGCCGGCTCGGTCGCTCGCTGGGCTACACCAAGGAGCCCATCGACGAGCTCAGCCAGCAGTGGCAGTACCACCAGCGCGAGGTGCGTCGGCTGCACCAGAAGCTCTTCTACCGCCCTCTGCTCTCCGCCGTGGCCCGGGTCAGTGGCGAGGCCAGACTCAGCCCCCGGTCGGCCGAGGCCCGCCTGGCTGCGCTCGGATACCTCGACCCCAAGGCGGCGTTGCGCCACATCGAGGCGCTGACCAAGGGGCTGAGCCGCACCGCCCACATCCAGCGGACGCTGCTGCCGGTCATGCTCGAGTGGTTCGCGGACGCCCCCGACCCTGACGCGGGCCTGTTCGGGTTCCGCAAGATCTCCGAGGCGCTGGGCTCGACCCCGTGGTACCTCCGGCTCCTGCGTGACGAGGGACAGGCTGCTCAGCGGATGGCGCAGATCCTGGCCACGAGCCGCTACGCCACCGACCTTCTGCAGCGCGAGCCACAGGGGGTGGTGATCCTCGGCGACCAGGAACGGCTCGAGCCGCTGGGTCGTGACGCGGTGCAGAAGGAGATGCGGTCCGCCGCCGAGCGCCGGGACAACGCCAAGGACGCGGTGCTGGCGATCCGGGCGATCCGGCGGCGGGAGCTGTTGCGGATCAGCGTGGCCGACCTGTGCGTGCCGTTCGGGGTCGCCGAGGTGGGCTACGCCCTGACCGACGTCACCAGTGCCACCCTCGACGCGACGCTCAACGCCGCGATCCGCGGGGTCGAGGCGACACGCGAGACCGAGATGCCGACGCGGATGGCGATCGTCGCGATGGGCCGCTACGGCGGCTACGAGCTGGGGTACGGCAGCGACGCGGACGTCATGTTCGTCCATGAGCCGCTGCCGGGGGCCGATCCGCAGCAGGCAGCCACCATGGCCCAGGCGGTGGCCAACGACGTACGCCAGCTGCTGACCGAGCAGTCCCGCGACCCCGGGCTCGAGGTGGACACCACGCTGAGGCCCGAGGGGAGGCAAGGTCCCCTTGTGCGCACGCTCGACTCCTATGCGGCTTACTACGGCAAGTGGTCGGCAGTCTGGGAGGCTCAAGCCTTGCTACGCGCGGCTCCGATCGTGGGTGACGTCGATC